>JAAYOX010000002.1 GCA_012520135.1 Clostridia bacterium | reverse complement strand
CATAAGTGTCCAGCCTTCTTTTGGCCTCATCAGTACTCAGACCCTTGGCAGCATCACTTTTTAATAGCTCAATCACTTCTTTACCGTCTAATTGGTGCCATTGATAATTCTTCAAGTGCAACCCTCCCTTTTTGGAAACTATTACCTCAAGAAATTCATATTCGGCCAAGCAGTAATAAATACCATTTTTTAGCTGCGGGCTTTCCAGGCACAACAAAAAATGATATACTCATGCTGTTATAAGCGGAAACAATTGATGATAAAGGGTGGGGAGCATCAATGGCCTACGACGGAATGACCATGGCTGCTATCTGTAATGAACTGCAATGCCTGGTGGGGGCTAAGATTGACAAGATATATCAACCGGAGCAGTTGACTCTTTTACTGCACCTGCGGCACAGGGACGGGAATAGGTATCGTTTATTGCTCTCTGCCGAAGCAATGGGAGCTAGGATCCACTTGACAAACTATCCTTACGAAAACCCTGCTTCTCCTCCCATGTTTTGTATGCTGCTCCGCAAGTACTTGGAGGGAGGCAAAATCGTCTCCATCGCCCAGCAAAGCCTGGAAAGGGTGATGATCATCACCATTGAGGCCTACAATGAGCTGCGGGAGTTATGCCAACGGCAATTAGTCTGCGAAATAATGGGGAAACACAGTAATATTATCCTGGTTAATCCGGCTACTGGGTTAATTATGGACGGCATCAAAAGATACAGCCATGCCGTAAGCAGGCACCGGGAAGTGCTGCCCGGCAGCCCTTATCTTGAACCCCCGCAACAACATAAAAAAGACCCTCGTCTCATCAGTTACGAGGATTTTGAGCAGGGCATTTTGGAGCAGTTGGGCAAGACTGTCCAAAAATCCTTGGTTAAAATGTTGGAGGGTATCAGCCCTCTATTAGCCGGGGAAGTGATTCACCGGGCCGGATTACCACAGGATACAGTTGTAGATGCTATGGGGGCTTTTGAATTCGAAAGGCTCTATTCCTCTTTACAGGAATTGGTGGAAGAGCTTCAATCAGGTTGTCCCACCCCTTCCCTAGCCAAAGATAAGAAAGGTATTACCGGCTTTTCAGCCTTTAAACTCAGCCGGTTCGCACCGGATTTGATCCATCCTCCATCAGTGAATGAAACGATTGATACCTATTATAAGGCGGAAAAAGAACAACGTCGTTTTACCGGACTGCAACATAAACTGACCCAAGTAGTCACTAAAGAACTGGAACGTTGTTACAAGAAAGCCGGACTGCAGGAGGACACGATCCGTCTTGCCTTGGAGGCGGAGGAGTTTCGCATCAAAGGTGAAATCCTGACTGCTAATTTATTCAGAATTCGCCCCGGTGATCAGGAAGTAACCCTGGAAAACTTTTACGACCCCGAGGGAGGCACAATTACCATCTCCCTATTGCCTGAGTTAACTCCGGCAGACAATGCCCAGCGGTATTTTCGCCGGTACAACAAAGCAAAAAATGCAGCCCAAAAAGCTGCCCGCTACTACCAAGAAACAAAAGAGGAGATTGCGTATCTTGAAGGGATCCAGCATAGCCTGGAAACTGCTGATACCTTGGGAGATTTGGAAGAAATAAGAGAAGAATTAATGAAGCAGGGATACTTGAAAAAAGAAGCTCGAAAAGAAGCCGGTAAAAAACCCACCGGAAAACCGGAGGTTTTGGCTTATCAATCTTCCGACGGCTTCTCACTGCTGATAGGTAAAAACAACCGCCAAAACGATTACCTTACTCTTAAAGTGGCCAAAGACCATGATCTATGGCTTCATACGAAAGATATTCCCGGTTCCCATGTAATTATCAGAAACCCGGACAGAAAACCCATTCCTGAACAAACCCTGCTGGAAGCCGCTAACCTGGCCGCTTACTACAGCAAAGGAAGAATGAGCAGCAAAGTGCCGGTGGATTATACTGAGAGAAGAAATGTAAAGAAGCCCAACGGAGCCAAACCGGGGATGGTAATCTACGAAAACAACCAAACCATTTACATCACCCCGGACCAAGAACTAATCGATAAACTCACCCAACAAGAATAATGCCAATGCAAAAAGGGCAGTACCGTCAATACGGTACAGCCCCTTTTTGTTTTAATTAAGCCTGGGTTATGTTGGATTCAAATCCTTGTGAAACAAAAATTATATCTATCGCACCAACCACTTATAATCCTGCCTGCAGTCTACAATATAATCAACAAACACCCTTTGATCCTTTATTTGATATAAAACCAGATAACATTTTTCAACAAACATTTTATGATATTTATTTGGCGGCACAAATTCTGCAATAAGAAATGGGAAACGCTCAGGCATGGTAGAAAGAGAACGAATAGCATTCATGAGATCATTTTTGGTATTTCTTGCAGCAGCGGGACTCTTTTGGGCCAGAAATCTCACATGGGCCGCCAGCATTTGACGAGCACGGTCGGAAACAATCACCTTATACTGAACCGGCTTTCCCATGTTCCACCTCGTCAATAATGCTTTCAAGGTAGTTGTCCAGTTCTTCCGGGGTAACTCCGGCACGGCCGGCCAAACGGTCTTCTTCAACAGCCAAAAGTTCTTCCCTTAGCTTTAACATTTTTTCCCGGCGGTTAAAAGCCTCTATATCCATAACTACAAGATCACCTTCACCGTTCTTGGTCAGAAAAACCGGTTCTCCGGTGGACTTACATAGAGCCGCAATTTCATTATAGTTTTGCCGGATACTTGCAGATGGTTTAATATGCATGACATCAGCCCCTCATAGCAATATTCTAATCATATTATACCCTTTTGATGCTATGTTATCAATTTAAAGCATTTTTTCAACCTTAACTTCCTAATATATTGCCGTATTTCTTTATGCAAAGCAGTCGAAGAGAAGGGGATCAGAGCCGGTAGGTCTTTTTATGGTTAATAATCAGTCCGTGATCTTCTTGTAGGCATTTATATAGTATGAAAATGCCTATTTATTTAATGAGCTTTCACCCTAACCGTTCCCTCGGGACAGAACCCGGATTAACAGATCCCTACCCTTGACATCAACTTTTTTTCCAGCTTTTCAAACTCAGCTGCATACTTGTGCTTTATGTTATTGCAAATCCGGATTGCGGTTAACTTGTCATATAGATGAACTGTTTCATTACGGTCTTTTAATATTGACAGCCACAGCTCTTCATCATCAATCAGTCCTGCGGAATAAGCTTCCCTCAAGACGGTTTTCGGAGAGTTTAAGCCTTTGAGGCCTTCAGCTTCAAAAATTGCCTTGATTGTTTTCCAAGCCAACTCAAATGTGAATTCAAACCGCTGAATCACACCGTCTCTAATCAAGTCATCAACACCGCCATCTTTACCTGTATATAGTTGGATACCTTCCAATAGCCGTTCCAACGCCTTATGAAAACTATCCAGCTTATTCCGATAATCGGTCATACAGAACCACCCCTTCTTTTTGGACAGCATCCTGTAATTTTCGATCGGTCTTCTCTGTAATGAACACTACATCAATTTTAAGGAGCGTATCCAAATCGTCAAGCTCCCCGGCCAAGCTACCTTCTTTGGTAACTCCCGGAATGCTATATACCGCCAGATCAATATCACTGTTTGGCCGGTGGCTCCCTTTGGCCCTGGAGCCAAAGAGCACTATTTTTCTCGCTTCATACTTTTGACCAAGTTCACATATGGCCTGAATCAGCCTGGCATCCAAAGCCACCATACCGGTATCCACCACCTTGAAAACTACTGCATGTTACATGATGTTAGATTAATTATAACACTTCGACACTTACAATACCATATTTAACCAGCATTTCCATTCCCGATGCTAAAGGTCCAAAATTCTTCCCATAACCAAATTTATCCAGAGGAGCCGTCAGACTGTGTTCCGTTTAAATATCTGGTCTTCCACGTTTCGGAAATGGTCTTCCAATACTTGTTTGTTGTAAAAAAAAAATAGACAAATGGACATGCGGAGAAAATCTTGAGCTCCAATAATTAGGAAGTGCTCAAGAGGAATGCCTGCATATACTCAAAAGAAGAACATGAAAGGATTCTCACTTTTGACTTAAAGCTTCCAGCTCTTCTATCCATTTATTAAAATGGGGACAGGTTTGCCTCAGAATCGGCAATCCAATCTGTCCCGCAACTAAAGGGCCAACTACCCCCTTACCATCTATGAATTCCGGTATTTCTCTGATAATCCTTTTTGATGGAGCAGTGTTTACACCTTCATTTATCAACTCCGGTGCAGTATCTTTGACTGAATCCTTAAGTCGTCTTATTGCCGCATCTTTACCTTGAACATAAAAACACTTCAGTTTATCCAGATCCGCAAACAGTAATGTCTCAAATTCGTAAAGCTGCAGGTAAGGGATAAATCGCTGATAATTTATATCTTTAGCAAAAGCCTCTTCCAGTCTTGACACTTTTTCATAACAGTCAATATTCGGCTGCAAACCATCTTTACCAGGAAAATCTTCCGGCAAACCATACAAATCAAACATTGTAGTAATATAACTTCTAGGGTCCTGTTTAATCCAATTAACTATGTCGTTGTAAATCTTAGCATAAGTAGTAACGCCACCACGATAAATATAATGCTTCTTTTTACCGGTAGCCACAGCCCGAGCTACAGCATACACTCCATTCAATGCCAAATGCGGAGCTAGAATTTCATTCACAAAAGTTTCTTCAGATTGTCCCTCCACCACAATATTCAACCTTATTATACCCATGCCGGTCTACCTCCCAGCACGTTCTTTTCCCACAATTCTCCTATGGTGTAGCTCTCCAGCCAGTGACTTAATTCAGCTTCAGTCAACCTCTTAAATACAGACTGTTCTTTAACACGGTCTACCATAATGATATGCTCCGGCTCAAAATGGTCAACTAAGCTAACCGATTGGGTTGAAATGATAATTTGAGTATCCCGGGAAACCATTTTCATTATTTGTGCCAATACACCAATGGCATAGGGATGAAGTCCCAACTCAGGCTCATCAATAATTATGGCTTCCGGCAACCTTGGCTGCAGTAGCAAGGTTATCATAGCCATAAACCTTAAAGTACCATCAGATAATTGGTGGGGCCCAAACACAGTGGATTTACCCCGTTCTCTCCAGTTAAGCATAATGCAATTAGGGTTCAATACGTTTGGTTCCAAAACAAAATCACCAAAAAAAGGGGCAACAGATTGTATAACTTTAATTATACGGTCATAATAAGGCTTGTGATTATGCTTCATAGAATATAAGAAAGCTGCCAAATTACCGCCATCATCTTTTAAGTAAACATTATCATGAAGATACGCTTGTTTCTTAATCCTGGCTTCTTTCGATGTATCATGGAAATGATAAACTCGCCATCGCTGCATAATTTTCTTTATGACTTCAGCCGTTTTCTGGTTGTATTCAAATTTCATATCGCCGCTTATATCAAGATCATCACAGGCTAATTTGCTTTCCCGATGTCCGGATCCCAAGGAAACTAATGGCGCTTCTTTGTTTGAACCTGTTCTGGTAAAAGAGATGGCCTCATCAGCAAATATCAATGTATCCTGTGCAGCACTAACCAGCCGGAAATGATATTTATTCTGGCCTGATGGAGTACTAAATTTTAAAGTTGCACTCATTTGCGGCGTCCGCTTGGCCCCAAAATGTAATAGAGCATCAGAATAACCGTTTTCAGCAATATACAGTTGCAGACCACCGGTCATTAAATAGTTTAACAACTGAAAAAAACCGATGAGATTGGATTTGCCGGCACCATTGGCCCCAATCAACACATTTAATGAACCTAATTCCAGGTTCATCTCTTTAATCGATTTAAAACCGGCTAGTTGAATATGATCTAACAACTAACATCACCCCAGTATCATTGTAACCAATTCTTGGATAGAAAACAATCGGTCTAAACGCTTACCTACACTAGTCCCATTTTGCTCCTATCAGCTATTTGAAAACCTCTTTCAAATCAATTTCCAATCCCTGTATCACATTACTGGGAATGATTCTATCATTGGCATAAACGTCAGGTCGTTCATATTTCCCGTTATTCAAACGATATACCATTACAATTTGATCGATGGGATGAACAATCCAATACTCTTTTACTTGATGCTTTTCATAGAGGCTCATTTT
>JAAYOX010000272.1 GCA_012520135.1 Clostridia bacterium | reverse complement strand
TTTTTCTTCTGGTGTATATTGTTTTCTTGGCATGGGGCATGACTTCTGTTTGTAAACAATTCGGTACCAGTGTCACTTTTCCCCTGCCAAACCGTGACTCATTTTATGGGTCCATTATACAAAATTGTCACAACAAGAAAGCAAATAATTTAATACCCTAACACCCGGCATCGGTAATAACTTCCTGATTGATTTGTTAGACGGTTATTGGGACCATAATACCAAGCTTTGTAGCCACAGGTGTATAGATATCAACATTTTCCGCTGGTGTTGTAATGGACACAACAAGACTATAGCGACTCCGATGATCCCAGCGTTCAAGGTGGGGCCTTTCACGCCACCAACCAATAACAGGATAGATTGCAATTATGTTAGAATTGGCCAACTCTTCTGCAGTGCCATACCATATATCGGAATGGATTGACCCTTTATCCCGGCCAATGGAGCCTATAACCCAGTGGTCCGATGCGCTTTGTGTACCAGGGTGACCTTCGTCTTCGTTACGAGATGCTACGTTGATTCGTCGAATAAAATCTTCTTTATCTTCACTTGGTGATTTCACATCAAAGCGTAACCCATAAGAAGCATAGCGGTAACGGTCTTCCCAGCCAATCTCTCCAGGTCCTGGCTCTGGAAAATAGGAAAGGGTTATGCGCATTTGCACGTGTACGTCATCTGGTAACGCAAGAAGAGCCTCTGTAGGCCAGGGTAAGTCATAAAGATGCATTTCTTTAGTTTTATAACCGCTTCCATTTTCTTTTCTATCAAAGGGTTGGATTTCTTCCTGGGCAATTATTGTGAGAGAATTCGATGCACTGTATAACGCACGGTTAAGATCTGGAACACCATATCCGCAAATACGCAAGAGTTTTGAATAGGAAGCCTTAGACTGGTCGGTCAAAAACTGTGCTTTCAATGTTTCTGGCCATTCGGCTGAATGCACAATAAGAGCTCTAACTGTTTCTGGCCATATGTCTGGATAGGTATTTTGTATTTGCGCAGCTAGCCATGCAGTTTGTGCTGTGGCAGCGCTGGTCATATTGAAGTTCCAAAAATACCCTTTTGTGATATCGTGAAATGTTGTGAGAAGAGAAAGATCATCAGATTCGCTACAAAAGCCATGTCCGTCATGAGCCAAATTACCACCTTCCATGACGATATCAGGTTTAATTGGCCATTTATTGTCCCAAGTTAACGATGTTGTGGTGAATGGGGAAAGTTGCCCAGATTGTGCAATAGGTGTATAGCCATTGAAGGTTCGGTCACGAATTTCATCAAGTTCCGTGTAAGCCCCTACGGTTAAAACATTCCATGCCTGTGCAGGGTCGTGGATGGAATCTGTTAACTGTGTGTCAGGATAGTTATGGGCAATGTTGAAGTCTGTTACATTTCCCGCGCTAACGACGAAAAGACGTCGTAAACCATCATCTGCTCCTGAGGAGAGCTGATCCAACTGGCCAGACCAGGAACTAGGACGACCTTTATCTCTTGTATCAGTCGCTGATATTGCTAAACAAAGTATGCGTTTTCTTTCAGGATTATTTATTTCAGCTCTGCTTACTGCTTGGGTTGTTATGTGACCCCACAGTTCTTTTTTATTTTGCAACGGTGGAGGTGGAAGAATTTTAACGGATTCAAGGCAATGTTTTAAAATAATATTTTCTCGATGTGTTAAACATTCTTGTAAATCGCCGTAAGTTACAATTCCTGCCATGAGGGTACCATGTCTATCGTGGTCATTAGTGTTCCATTTGGGGTCAACAGACAAACAATCTTCATTTTTTAAAACAGGCGCTAACAAAGGATGTCCATTATTGATGCCTGTATCAAGAATACATACGGTCACCTGGGAGTCAAGTTCAACTTTGGTTCGTTCAAGCAAATCGCGTATCCATTCCGTTTGCTGTCGGCTTTCCATCTCCAGCCAAAAAGCGGCCGTATCTTTTGCCCTTCGGTATTCTGCTATATCATCTGAGAGGCTTGTCAATCCTTCAAGATCGTTTCTGCTAGCCAGAATTACTTTAACAATCCTCTCTGGAAATCTAATGAAGCCGCTAGCGGCTTCAATATTCTCACTTTCTAATAAAGCCTCAAAATTCTCACAGACATCATCACTATCACTACTCAACCATACTTCGCACCATTCTTTCTTTTCGGTAGGAATTAGATCTCTCTCATCTTGCCAAAAGGAATCGATTAACAACGCTTTACGTAAGTCTGCAATGCTATTTACAAGATCATAATTTTTGGGCTTTCCAAAAGGGGTATCTTCTGTTGCGTATTGATGTATTTTCTCCAGAAAATAGTGTCGTTTCTCATTTGCCACGAAGACAGTTGCATATGTTACAGTTTGTTCTCCCTCATTTTTAGTTCGTACGTTAAGTAAACGCACTTTTTTTGAGCGTAGATCTTCTAAGCTTTTCGTGACAAGATTTGCCCCGGGGTCACTCTTGAATTCAATATAAACCCCGTTTCTTTCAGTGTGAATTACCGCCCGTTCATTTTCTGCTTCTTGCCAAGCTTCATTAAATTTACGTTTTAAATAAGCACTATGGTTCTGTCGATTCCTCCTGGGTATACGTTTTCTTGCACCATACGAAGGAGGGCTTGTAAAACCGCTTACCTCCGGGGTTTCTTTCAAAAATATATGTTTATATCGTGCCATACCCGTTTTATACCTCCCTAAACTGGTATGCTGTATGCCTTTCTTTCAAATATTTAGCCAGGCTGTTTAGGGTAACATAGCTCATATTGCTTAGCACAGTTGATTTCATAGCATCTCTACAAGCTCTGTCGATTTCAGCGTGACTAAGGCCTGAAGCGGTCTCCGCTGCTTTTGATAGAGGAAAACATTTATTGCAAAATGTCCCTAGTAGGTTCGCAATCAGATGTGAACGCTCCTCTGCTCCAGGTAAGTCATAATGTAGTACATCGTCAAAGCGCCGGAATAAGGCGCGATCTAGCAAGCGAGGACTGTTCGTTGCCGCTATAATTAAGTTATCAGACACATCATTCTCAATAAATTGCAGAAATGCAGTTAATACACGACGCATTTCCCCCACGTCATTATCAAGGCTACGTTCACCGCCGATTGAGTCAAATTCATCAAATAGGTATACCCCAGGTATATCATTCATCCGGTCAAAAATCTGTCTCAACTTGGCACTGGTTTCACCCATGTACTTTGTCACCAATCGATCCATTTGAACTGTATGGAGTGGTTGGCCCAGCACGGAGGCAAGCACTTTTGCTGTCATTGTTTTGCCCGTACCAGGTTCTCCGGAAATTAGAATCTTGCGTCGATTGATGAGGCCATAGCTCTTGAGTTTATTTTTCTGACGGAACTCCAAGATAATTCGCCCAATTCTCTCTTTCAAATCTTCATTGAGGATAAGGGCCTTCAAAGGAATCTTTGGCTCTTCAGTTAAAACGAGCCCGCTGAGTTCATTCGGGAATTTAATTATAACGGCTTGTTTTGATTTTGCCTTATCTACAATTTTGCGAATATCATGCGCCAGCCCTGTATGCCCCTGACGTGCTTCGTGTGCTGCCACTTGTAGAGCTATTGAGATAAATTGCTCCGAATTATTGCTTAAATGTGATCGAATTAGTGCTTTGATCTGCTCAGCGGTGGCCATTTTAAATTCACCTCCTTGGAATTATTTATACCTATTATAAAAGATTTTTTCTGTAAATGCACGAAAAATACCATAAAAATAACAATTACTTTTAATTCCTAGTCCAATCTAGCTTATTCAATGCTTGACAAATGAAATTATAGTTTATGTAACGTTAGTGTACCTTCGTATAATTTATATATTCTTCAGGGTTTCCAACTTCACATATTATCCATGCTTCTTTAATAAACCCTATTTGAAGAAATATAGTTGTCCTTTGTTATAGGTATATCCTGTTGGCTGTGAAGATTAAGCTTTTTAAACTTCCAAAATCGGGGGTGCGGACGTTTTCTTGACTAGGCAACCAATCCAAGGCTTTGTCTATACTCCAACGGACTCATCGCACCTAACGATAACTTGATCCTTTTCTCATTATACC
>JAAYOX010000271.1 GCA_012520135.1 Clostridia bacterium | reverse complement strand
AGGTTGTCCTCCGGTTCCGGCTTTTTAGTCCATACCATAAGTAAGCTGGCAGATGGGAGAGTGGTTATCAAGGAGATTGAGCCCGGGGACAGCCGAACCGGACCGTTTTATCAAATGAATGAATTGAGAGTAATTTGCCGGGGGGATTTCCCCGGTGTGATGGAATATCTCCGTTTATTGGAAGAACAAAAGGGGTTAAGTATCAGTGCTTTGGATTTACAAAGGGGACAGGACCTGGCTGGAACCGTGGAGGTTGATTTACTCCTTCAACATTACTCGGTTCAGCGGGAGGAAAGGATGGATCCGGGTAACCCAAGTACTTTATACGAACCTTATTATGTCACCAATCCTTTCGCTACGGAAACAGGGCCTGATCAACTGGAGCAGGAATACCGGCCGCAGGAAGTGATCCAGGTGGAGGAAGAGGAATTCCACCCCTTAGCACCTTACACTTTTCCCATCAGATAAATTGAGAAAAAGGTGAGAAGATGCGTAAAATTATTATTGCAATTATATTAATTATGGCATTAGTCGTTGGAGGAGCGGTGTTTGCTCAAAATGAGTCCCGGGAAGAATCAATCAAAGTAGTTTACCAAAATATCAAGCTGGTGATTAACGGCCGGCTGGTAAGTACACCGGTCGAACCTTTCTCAGTAGAAGAAGGTCATTTAATGGTTCCCGTCCGGGCAATTGGGGAAGCCCTTGGTTGCCTGGTAGAGTGGGACCCCGATGCCAAAGTTGTTTATCTTAATAATGAAGTGACACGGGATAGGCAAACTGCCCCACAGCCTATCCCTGTTTATGTGGAGCAATTGCCGGCACTCAGAAATGTAGGGCCTTTTTTTCAATTGGAAAGCAGGAATATCACCATTGCCTCCCGGGCTTTTAACCATGGGCTGGTGGTTGAATTGGTGGAGCCAAAGGATGAAAAGAAAGAAGACGGTCTTCCCGGTCATTATGGGGAAGCGGTAGTAGAGCTTAAAGGAAATTATACCTGGCTGGAAGGATACCTGGGCGTAGATGATGAGACCAGAAACAGTTGGGGCAACTATCAACTGCAAATTTTCGGTGACGATATTTTGTTGTACGAATCCCAACCGGTCAAGCCTGCCCAATATCCTCTCAAAATCAGAGTCAATGTGGAAAAAATTCAGAGGCTTACCTTGGTAGTAAACTGGTTGGATGCCGGTCTTGGGGATTATGACCGCCTGTGGGCGGCTTTAGCTGATTTCCAGGTGTACTAACCCTGAACTATGGTAATTTTGGCAATGAATTTATCCAATTAGCAGGATGCGGCTTCCTTAGGAAGGAATATAATGATACAGCCTGAATAATACTAGGAATCAAGGAAAAAGGGGTGATGTTGACTATGCTGGCAAAACAGCAACTGGAAACAGTACTGAAAAAAGCCTTAGGCGAAGGTGGAGACTTTGCCGAAGTATTTTTAGAGCGAAAATCCACCAATGCCATTACTTGCGAAGATAACCGGATTGAAAAGGTTGTATCGGGTATTGAATTGGGTGCCGGTATTAGAGTAATCGTTGGCGATAATACCGCTTATGGTTATACTAATGATTTGTCGGAACAAGGATTGATCGAAGTTGCAGAAGTAGTGGCCAAAGCGGCAAAAGGTACTCAGCAGGATGTGACCATCGAGTTGAAAAAGGTCCAATCCCCGGTTACATCTACAGTGAAGCAGTACCCGGAAGATGTGAGTATTGATGAAAAAGTACGTTTAGTGGAAGCAGCTAACCGGGCTGCCCGGAATATTGATGACCGGGTTAAACAAGTGGCGGTAGGTTATGGAGATGTTGTACAAGATATCTGGGTGGCCAACAGCTTGGGTACATACGTGGAGGACAGGCGGGTCCGCACCCGGTTTGTAGTTAATGTAGTGGCGGCCCATGAGGGTCTAATCCAGACCGGCTACGAAGCTGTAGGAGGGCATGTTGGTTTTGAGTTATTTCAGGAAGTATCCGTCGAGGAATTAGCCCGCCAGGCTGCTAACCGGGCTCTCCTTATGTTGAAGGCTAAACCTGCACCGGCCGGTAAGATGGTGGTAGTCATGGCCGGTGAAGCCGGTGGTACGATGATTCACGAGGCGTGCGGCCACGGACTGGAAGCGGATTTAGTTCAAAAACAGCTTTCCGTATATGCAGGTAAAATAGGTCAAAAAGTTGCTTCCGAATTAGTGACTGTTGTGGATGATGCTACTTTGCCCGGGAAATACGGCTCCTTAACTTTCGATGATGAAGGTAATCCGGGACAGAAAACAGTTCTGATTGAAAACGGTATCTTAAAAGATTACATGTACGATTATTTAACTGCCAAAAAAGAGGGCAGGGCCTCCACCGGAAACGGGAGACGGGAATCCTACCGGGATCGTCCTATTCCTAGAATGACTAATACTTTTATCGCTCCCGGCCAATCTGATCCGGAAGACATCATCAGATCAGTGGAAAAAGGCTTTTTTGTCAAGAAAATGGGTGGGGGACAAGTCAATACCACTAACGGTGATTTCGTCTTTGATGTTACCGAAGGATACTTGATTGAAAATGGCACTGTTACCGAGCCCGTTAGAGGTGCTACCTTGACAGGCAACGGACCGGAAGTATTACAAATGATCGATATGGTGGGCAATGATCACGGCTTTGCCATCGGCACCTGCGGCAAAGACGGTCAAGGTGTGCCTGTTTCCGATGCCCAACCCACCATCAGGATTCCCAATCTCACTGTGGGCGGCTTGTTAGAGTAAGGAGGGAGATAAATGGAAGACTATGGTATCCTGGCGAAAAAACTGGTTGAAGAAGCCACCGCGAAGGGAGCCCATCAGGCTGAAGTCTATATTTCAAAAGGCAAAGAGCTGACTATCGAAGTATCAAAAGGGCAAGTAGAAACCTTGAAAAATGCTGAGGAACACGGCCTGGGCATTAGGGTTTTTGTGGATCAGAAAATGGGCTATGCTTATACCTCAGATTTCTCTCCTACTGCTCTAACTACTGCTGTAGAAAGAGCTATTGCCAATGCGGACAAGACTTTTGCCGATTCATTTAATGTACTGCCAAAGCCCGTGCTTGATCACCGGGAATTAGATATTTATGATCCTGGCATTGAGAAGACTTCCGTTGATGAGAAGATTCAGATGGCCCTTCAGATAGAAAAGGCAGCCAAAGAATATGATCCCCGGGTAAAAATTATTGAAAGCTGCACTTACCAGGATTCCCAGTATCAAGTAACATTAGCCAGCTCGGAAGGCATCGTAACCGGGTATCATGGGGCCTATTGCGGTTGTTTCGCTTATGTGGTAGCGGAAGAAGAGGGAGACGCCCAAACGGGATTTGGACTGCAGTTTGAATTGAAAATTGCCGACCTTGATCCGGTTAAGGTAGGCCGGGAAGCTGCCCGGAAAGCGGTCAGGATGCTGGGGGCCAAAAATATTAACACCCAAAAGGCCCCGGTAGTATTTGATCCATATGTGGCTACTAATTTTCTGGGTGTATTGGCTCCTGCGTTATCAGCGGAAGCAGTCCAAAAAGGCAAGTCTCTCTTTGCAGGCAAACTGGGAACCCAGGTTTGTTCGCCTTTAATCAGTATTATTGATGACGGCGCCTTGCCGGGAGCCATCATGTCGGCTCCCTTCGACGGTGAAGGTGTCAAAACCGGACGGACATCTTTAATTGAAAAAGGCGTTCTGAAGAGTTTTCTACACAATTCCTATACGGCTGCCAAAGAAGGTGTTACTTCCACCGGTAACGCAGTCCGTTCCTTTAAAAGCACCCCGGAAGTAGGTACCACCAACTTCTTCATTGAAGCAGGGTCTGTCTCCAGGGATGAATTGTTGTCCGGCATTGACCGAGGTTTTTATGTGACCGAAGTCATGGGGATGCATACTGCCAACCCTATTTCCGGAGATTTTTCTGTTGGAGCCAGCGGGCTGTGGATTGAAAATGGAAAACTAACGAAAGCGGTAAGAGGTGTGGCTATTGCCGGTAACCTGATGAGCCTCTTTCAACAAGTTGATTGTGTCGCCGATGATCTAACCTTTTTTGTGGGCAGAGGTGCTCCCACTATCAGAATTAAGGAAATGACCATTAGCGGCAGCTAATGGTAGAAAAGTCTATCCAAAAGGGCTAAGGTATGGTAAAATGCTAGCAGATAAATCCAGGGAGCTGTAGCCATGAAACTGTTGTTTCTCAACGGACCCAATTTAAATCTGCTTGGCAACAGGGAACCGGATGTGTACGGTCACCTGACTTTAGCCCAAATCAATCACCAGATTGAGAGATTAGCAGCAGCTTACCATGTAGAAGTCCGTTTTTTTCAATCCAACCATGAAGGTACCCTGATTGATGTACTGCAACAAACCGGCCTTAATCAAGAAGCCGATTGCATAATCTTCAATCCGGGTGCCTTGACTCATTATAGCTATGCTCTTAGGGATGCAATAGCTGCCCTGCCTATACCGGTCATCGAAGTCCATTTATCCAATCTTTATCAGCGGGAAGAGTTCAGGCACCGGTCGGTAATTGCACCGGTGGCTGCGGGACAAATTTCCGGATTAGGCATAGGTAGCTATTTTGCCGGCTTCTTTGCAGCATTACATTTGCTTAAACATAACATTTTCAGACCAGGGAATGAGGAAACAGATGCCTTATAAAAATCGATGTAGGCAGATTCAAGACTTGTTGCTTAAGGAAGAACTTGACGCTTTGTTGGTCACCGACGGAGCCAACCGGTATTATCTCAGTGGTTTTACCGGTTCATCCGGGTACCTGCTAATTACAACGAAGCGAGTATCTCTGCTGACGGATTTCCGTTATCTAACCCAAGCCAAGGAAGAGGCTCCAGGTTGTGAAATTATCAATCAGGGTCAAGATTGGTATGATACTTTAAACCGGCTGTTAGACGAACAGCAGATAAAGAAATTGGCTTTTGAACAAGACCATGTCAGTCATACTCAATATCTGCGGTTAGCGGAAAAAATCGATCAGTGCGTAATTACCGGTAAACAAAACTTGGTTGAGAGGCTTCGTGAAAAGAAAGACCAAATTGAGCTGGACCGGATGAAGCAGGCAGCCGCCATTGCCGATGAAGCATTTAGCCGGTTATTGACTGAATTAAGGCCCGGCATAAAGGAATTAGAAGTAGCAGCTTTGCTGGAATATCATATGCGCAGGCTTGGCTCAGAAGGGCCTGCTTTTGACACTATAGTCGCTTCCGGAATACGTTCCGCCCTGCCCCACGGTACCGCCGGTGACAAAAAGATTGAAGCAGGCGACCTGGTGGTTATTGATTTTGGGGCTATCTATCAAGGTTACCGTTCGGACATGACCAGGACTGTTGTCATGGGGCAAGCAACGCCTAAACAAAAAGCTATCTACCGGTTAGTGCTGGAAGCCCAATTGGCCGGCTTGGAAGCAATTAAGGCAGGGCAAAGTTGCCAGCAGGTAGATACTGTTGCCAGGGATATAATTGCTGCCCAAGGTTACGGCGACAATTTCGGTCATAGTGTTGGCCATGGGGTTGGCCTTCATATCCATGAAAATCCCCGCTTAGCTCAAAAGAACCCTCTGCTCTTGGAAAAAGGGATGGTTGTTACCGTTGAGCCGGGTATATACTTGGACAATTGGGGCGGTGTCAGGATTGAAGATATGGTGGCTGTGACGGAAAACGGATGTGAGATTTTCACTAAAACATCAAAAGAATTAATTGAGCTTTAGGTCAATGCTTGAAGGAGGGTCATCCATGATTTCAACTAACGATTTTAGAACCGGTTTGACGATTGAACTGGACGGTGAGGTCTATACGGTAGTCGATTTTCAACACGTAAAACCCGGCAAAGGCGCTGCTTTTGTTCGTTCCAAATTGAAGAATCGCCGTACCGGCGGGGTTATTGAAAAGACATTTCGTGCCGGAGAGAAGGTAGCCCGTGCCCATGTGGACCGTCGGGAAATGCAGTACCTCTATAACGACGGTGACAGTTACATTTTTATGGATACAGAGAATTACGAGCAAATAGGTTTAAATAAAGATCAACTGGAAGATGCCATTCCTTACTTAAAAGAAAATATGGTGATTCATGCCTTATTTTACAAAGGCCAGTCCTTTGGGGTGGAATTGCCTAATACAGTGGAATTAACCGTGGTGGAATGTGAGCCCGGGGTTAGAGGGGATACGGCTACCGGTGCAACCAAAGCCGCTACTTTGGAAACAGGGGCCACGGTGCAAGTACCTTTATTTATCAATGTCGGGGACGTATTAGTTATTGATACCAGGGATGGTCAATATATTCAGAGGGCTTAAGTTTCAGCAGGTTTAAGTGTTTGTTGTTGGGCAATAATAGAAGATAGGATTTTTTAAAAGGAGGGGGTTTATCATGAAAAAGCTGTACAAAAAGGTTGCGTACCTGGAGGGTCTTGTAGACGGAGCTGAGCTGGAAGATCCCAAGGCCAAACGAATTTTGGACGAAATTGTTGAGCTTTTGGAAGATGTAGTCGATGCGCTACAGGAGCTGCAGGACAACCAGGATGACTTAGAAGACTATGTTTCCAGTGTAGATGAAGACTTGGAAGAGCTGGAAGAAGAGATATACGGCGATTTTGATGACGATGACGATGAAGATGATGAACTGGAAGACGATGTTTCTTATGTTGAAGTAGAGTGTCCCGAGTGCCACGACACAGTCTACTTTGACGCGGATATCCT
>JAAYOX010000270.1 GCA_012520135.1 Clostridia bacterium | reverse complement strand
AAACAGTCGCCAGCGTTCCCCCGAAAAGCAGGCCCCAAAAGGCAGCTTGATTGGTCAATCTTTTCCAGTATAGACCTACTATTAGCAGAATTGCCGCACTGGCTTTAATCTGGCCGGCGCTGAGCAGCTCCTGCAGAATAGATGTCGAACGTCCGCTAAGCATCATCACTAGGACTAAAGCAAGGATCGTGAGAAATCTTGAAATCATTAACAGTCTCTTTTCGTCCCTTATTTTTGTATAAGGCACAATGATATCCCGTACAATTAAAGTCGTTATTGACAACAGGAAAAACGGTGCAGTGGATAATATGGCTGCGAACTCCGCCATAGTTACAACTCCTGAAAGAACAGGTGATATGAGATCAGGCATCAGATACAGGATAGAATCAGCTCTGGGCACCTCTTTTAGAGCTACGGCACCCGCTATGCCAATAGACAGTGGCAGAAACGCGAAAATCACTGAAATAACGGCTACGATAATCATTCCTTTGAAGACAACGTCTGCACTTTTGGCGCTGTAACAAGTATTAATCGGCGTAACAGAAGTACTAAAGCCAAGGCCAACTCCGACCGCTTGGGCAATAACGGTCATGAAGCCCACCGAAAAAGGATTAAGATACTCCCGCGGCACGGATTCAATCATCGTCGTAACGCCGCCTACATTCCTAACGCATAAAATTGAGGCAACCAGCAATCCCACAACGATGACAAGGGAATGAACAACATTCATTCCTGCTATGCCCTTTACCCCCAGTAAGGCCATAACCAAGAAATAGATACCGACCAGTAGGATAGCCAGCTCCGGACTGATCCCTGTCATTGGACTTAATAATACGGCGACAGCCGTTAATTGGGTCGACAGGATAATAAAGAGGGGGATTAAGGTAAAAACAAGGATTAGCATTCGTACTTTCCGGTCAAAACGTATTTCAAAGGCCTCGGGTCCGGTCATTGCACCGAGTTTTCCTACCTTGCAATAAAACTTAAGAAATACAAAGGCAAAAAACAGACAGCCGATACCATGCCCCCAATTTCCCCATGCTCCCGCCAAACCAATCCTGTAAGCAGCACCTGCAGCTCCGACTGTGCTGGAGCCGGCTATCATTTCTCCAAACAGAAGGGGTACAACCAAAAGGAGGGGCAAGCTGTGTCCGGCCACAAACATTTCCTCTGTCGTCTGTTTTTTCGTACTTCTTCTTTTTATATAAAAGCCGACAATACCGGTGACTAGAAAATACGAAATGACAATTAGCAGTGAGATCATTTTTTGCCTCCCTATCTGCCGGAAAAAGCGGACATGCGCCGCAATGTTCTATATCATTTCCGATGGAAAACATGGGCGCATGTCGCTTCATCTTCAAGCATCTAAGACCACCGGAAGCCGCCAGGAATATAGGTTTACGGAACGAACATACACACTTTACTGCCCTTTTCGGCCATCTTCTTGCTTAATTCTTCCACCGGACCATATTCCATGCAAAATGCCAGGCAATGGTGAACGCAGGCAGGCTTTTTGCCTTCGGCAACCCGGTCGGCACATAGATCACATAATTTTGTCGGGACAGGGATATGATTCCACTCCCAACTACCGTCCTGTTGTTGCCAAGGACCTACTTTTGCTAATTTGATCCCCCATTCCCCCAGAGATAAACCTTTTGCATGGCGGCAGGCCACTTCGCAGCTATGGCAGCCACTGCAATATTCATAATCTATCAGTAACCCATATTTTGACATGTAAATCCCTCCATATTATTAAATCTTTACGGATCCCGGTTAGCTACAGCCTAGTCTTCATCCAAGCCTTTAACTTTGTAAATTTTACACAGCAGGCATTTGTAAGGAGCACCCATGGCAAGTTTACCAATGTGTTTATGAGGCACCAGCATATTGATGTTCGACTTCTTGTATCCACCCTGGTTAGGTTCGGTCTGATCTTCTTCCGGATACCACCATGCATGCTGGGCATGGACTACACCTTTCAGGATAGTCGGTGTAACCTCAGCTTTCTGCCGGCATTTGCCGAATTGGTTTTCAATGCATACCCAGTCACCGTCTTCTATGCCGTATTTCTTGGCATCATCCGGATGTATCTGGACGATCGGCCAAGGATCTATTTCCCTCAAGCTAGGGATTTGACGGTGTTCGGAATGGAACGATGTAATTTTACGACCGCCGGTTGTCAGTACCAACGGGTACTCTTTATACAGCTCGGGAGTGCTGACTGGGCTATATTGAGGTTCCATAAAGTAGGGCAGAGGATCGTCTCCCCAGGCTTCATATTGCAAAGATTTTAGTTCAAATAAGCCGGTCACTGTTTCAAAGCCTGGCTCTCCGTCAGAACGGCAAAGTCCTTTCTTATATTTGTAATACTCATACGGAGGTTGATAGAAAATTTT
>JAAYOX010000026.1 GCA_012520135.1 Clostridia bacterium | reverse complement strand
TGAATGTGTTGCTGCTGCATCTTAACCACCTCCTAGTCCTTAGTTTGGACCGGGAAGGATTATTTAGCCGAGAAAAATTTAACAAGTTTGCCCCTAAGCTGCTTGACCGGATTTTTCGGCTTGTTCCGTTGATTGTTCACCATGAGCTGCAAATATGGGGAAGTTCTCCGCCACAAATGTGTAAACCAAAACACCGCCGGAGATCAACATTGCAGTAATACTGATTTCCATCCAACTGGGGAAATAAGATTGTCCGGCGGCACCGGCCATACCCACTAACGACACATTGAAACGATTGATCATTACACCCAGTACCACTAAAGCTCCGATAGCGAACAAGGATCTGCTGTTTTTACGCAAAGAGGGAATACAAGCCATAATTCCGGGAGCAATTACCCCGATGAGCATTTCCAGCAAAAACATGTTGCTTTCCACGGAACTTTGAAAAATCGATGCCAGATGTCCCCGGTAAGCCAGGTCTCCCAGCTTGATGACCAGATAAATGCCCAGTACCACCGGCAATGCTTTGGCAAAGTCTGCCAAAACATGGGTCTCGGGCTTCAGCCCAAAGGAACGAGTAGACAAGCTGGTCTCTACGATCACCATTCCGATCCCGATTGCTACGGCACTGGTAAAGAAAAAGATCGGCAACATAGGCGACCACCACAAAGGATGGAGCTTTGAAGGCACAATCAGAAATAAAGATCCTAAAGATGATTGATGCAAAGTAGATAATATAATGCCTAAACAGACGAGTGGAATAGTAATGCTGTGAATGATCCGTTGTGCCTTGACGTTCCGGAACTTCTCAAAAACCACGGGACTGAACTCCAATGCCAGCACTGTCAAATAGATCATAACGCACCAGGCAACTTCAAACATTACGGATCTGGGCTGCCAGTAAATAATAGCATGCCAGATATAGTAATATTTACCCAAGTCAAATATTAAGCCCATTGCCACCAGAATATAACCTAAAAAACCGGTTAAAATAGCAGGCCTGATCAAAGGCTCAAATTTCTTTTTGTTAAAAATATAAAAAGCCGCCGCAGTAGTAAATGCCCCGGCAGCTAAGGCTACTCCGCAAATCACGTCAAAAGCAATCCAAAGACCCCAAGGAAACTGGTCAGTCAGATTTGTTGCTGCACCTAAACCTTTAAAAAATCGTACATAACTGGATACAAGTCCTAATAATACAATGCCTATAAGCACCCCTCTGGTAGGGGTCATTTTAAAAGTCCAATTATGCTTCATTTTCTTCCCCCCTGTCTTTACTCAGCTTGTAAGCTGCCCCCAATACCAAAGCGCCACCAACTACGACAGCCGGTACCTTTGATAAAGCCATCCAGGTATATTCAGACAGAGGGCGAGTTCCTACATCCGTGGGGAAACCTAGATCTTCAAAAGGGACATCCGACAAATACATAATGGAGGTGCCCCCCACTTCCTCCAATCCGTACACATGAGGTACATATTTTTCCGGATTGGACTGAATGCGAGCAATAGCTTCTTCTACCAGTTCCTCTCTGCTGCCAAAAAGAGTTGCCTGGGTGGGACAAACCGAAGCACAGGCAGGCGCTTCCCCTGCTTTCAACCGCTCATGACAAAAGATACACTTGCGAACCAGGGGAAAAGGACTTTCCCATTGGTATTTGGGAATGCCAAAGGGGCAGGCAATCATACAGTACCTACATCCCATGCATTTATCCCCATCATAAATAACGGCTCCCTCGGGAGTTTTCTCCAATGCCCCCACTAAGCAAGCTGAGGCACAGGCAGGATCCAAGCAATGGAAACACTGATGCCTCACAAAACGATTTTCTTTCTTTCCTTCAATGTCCACTTCAACAGATTTCAACACAGTCCAGGTTTCATCATCTAATTTTTCATTTTGGGTGCTATGCAACCCATTCTGTTCTTGACAAGCCGTGGAACATATTCCACAACCAATGCATTTGGTGATATCTATAAGCATGCCTTTTACCTCCGGGTTCCCAGCGGCCCCTCGGTCGCTGACTACGGCCGGTTGGGCTCCTGCTTTCCCCACAGGGTTCAAGGCTAATGTGGCTGTCGTAATACCGGCAACTTGAAGAAATTTTCTTCTGCTAATAGTCACTGCATCAACCTTCTTCCTAGCGTTACCTTTTGTGAAAATTTTCTCTTTCATTGATGTGCACCAAAATTTGCTACATTTATTACTACATCATTAAGCCACGAGCGATTAAAGCCAACAATGCAGTTAAAACTGTTGCGGCAAACCCTAAAAACGTCCAAGCCATCAGCTCTTTACCTC
>JAAYOX010000269.1 GCA_012520135.1 Clostridia bacterium | reverse complement strand
TCGTCGAAAAAGTTTACAATCGCTACTAAAGCTATGTCCGTCAGAGGTGAAACAATTGGATTTTTTCAAAATCCTGTTATCCCTAAAATTAATCGATTTAGTAAGAGTGGCTGTGGATATCACAGTAGTGGCTTTTGTCCTCTATCGCTTGATTATATTGATTCGCGGGACTAGGGCAGTTCAACTGATCAAGGGATTAGTGGTACTTTTTGCTGCTTCTTTTTTGGCAAAAATACTTAAGCTAAGCACTATTGATTGGATTTTAGAGCAAGTGAGACTGGCTTTAGTTGTTGCTCTTCCCATTGTGTTTCAGCCGGAATTGAGGAGAGCCTTGGAGCAATTAGGTCGGGGCAAGTTTTTTGCCAGGCCTTTAGCTTTTTTAGGGGAAGAAGACATGTCCCGTTTAATCAGTGAATTGGTTAGGGGTATTCAAATTCTGGTAAAACTAAAATACGGTGCCTTGATTGTCATTGAAAGAGAAACCGGTGTCAGCGACTACATCGAAACCGGTGTATCTTTAGACAGTGTAGTGTCCGCGGAACTGCTGATCAATATTTTCGTGCCTAATACACCCCTTCACGACGGAGCTGCCGTCATAAGGGGAGATCGGATCGCTGCGGCCGGCTGTTTTTTGCCTTTAAGTGAAAACCCTTATCTTAACAAGCAGTTGGGTACCCGACATCGTGCTGCTTTGGGTATTTCTGAGAATTCCGATGCAATAGCTATTGTAGTTTCCGAAGAAACAGGTACCGTCTCCCTGGCTCAAGACGGAAAGCTGGTTCGTTTTCTTGATGAAAAGAAACTCAGGGAAATGCTGGAGGATTCCTTTGTGAGCAAAACCGGTTCCCAACAGACCTATTTTTGGCAAAAGAGGTGGTAGGCGATGTGGGAGCATTTTAAAACTAATTTACCTTACCGGATTATTTCCTTGCTTCTGGCTATCAGCCTTTGGGCTTGGGTTACTACTGCTCAAAACCCAATTAAAGAGGCCTTGTATGAAGTGCCTTTGGAGTCCAGAGATCTGTCCGCTGATCTCATGGTAGCGGATAAGCCGTCTACCGTGAAGGTGCGGGTCCAGGCCCGGGATTCAGTTTTGGCCGAGGTAACTTCCCGGGACTATCAGGCCTACGTGGATCTGAGCGGTGCCCATGTAGGTACCAATACAGTGCCTGTTGAGGTGACTACCCCTGCCGGTGTGGAACTGGTTAATACCAGTCCTTCTCAAGTGCCTATTGTCATTGACCAGATTACCCAGATCCAGATGCCGGTCCGTTCCGCTTTAGTGGGTTCGGCAGCCACCGGTTTTGCGGTATTGGACCCTACCGTCAGCCCTTCGGAAGTCCTAATTGCCGGACCGAAGAGTATCTTGGACCGGATAAGTGATGTGGTGGTAGATGTAGCCTTGCAGGGCCACCGGGAAAGCTATTTGGAAAGGGTGCCAATTAAAATATTGGATGAAGAAGGTAATCCTCTACAGGATTGGCTCAAGCTGCAGCCGGATACTGTAGAAGTGTTCGTTCCTGTAATCAGGGAACTGCCTTCCAAACGACTGGTAATTAAACCTGTATTTGAAGGGGATCTGCCTGCTAACCAAACATTGAAACAAGTGGTAGTGGATCCGGAGATGGTTCAGCTATTTGGACGCTGGGAACTGTTAGGTGAGCAGGATTATCTATACACTGAGCCAATCGATCTCAGTCAATGGGAAGGGACCGGGGTGATTGAAGTGGAACTGGCGGTGCCGGAGGGAACTTACTTGGGCGTACCCGGTCGGGTAAAAGTGATTATAGAGACGGAGTAATTCTTGGTGTCCCCGTTTACCGGGGATTTTTTGTGCAACTGGTCAATCCTAATAAGATATAATATAATGGTTCTGTGTGAGTGGAAAGGAGTGACGGAATGGCAAATCTATTTGGCACCGACGGAGTACGTGGTATAGCCAACCGGCAGTTAACCCCGGAACTGGCTTACCGCCTGGGCAGGGCAGCAGGCTATGTATTGGCCTTTCAAGGTAAGGGAGATGCAGGTATTGTTATCGGCAAAGATACCCGAATTTCCGGGGATATGTTGGAAGCAGCCCTGACGGCAGGAATTTGTTCAGTAGGGGTTAACGTTTATAGGTTAGGTATTATGCCTACTCCCGGTGTTGCTTATTTAACTAAGGTGCTTAATAAAGAGGCTGGGGCTGTAATCTCTGCTTCTCATAATCCATTTGGAGACAACGGTATCAAGTTTCTTGGACCGGGAGGTTCAAAGTTGCCTGATGCCGTAGAAGGAAAAATTGAGGCTCTTGTGCAGGATGGAGGGGATTTACCTTATCCTACAGGAGCAGACATCGGTCGTGTAGACCAGGTGGATAATGCTGCGGAAATATATAGACAGTATGCTAAAAGCCTGTTCCACGGTTCGTTAAAAGGATTAAAGATTGTTGTAGATTGCTCTAACGGAGCTGCCTCTCAAATTACTCCCCAGGTGTTGGAAGATTTAGGGGCCGAGGTCATCACCATTTTTGCCGAACCTGACGGCATTAATATTAACCGGCAGTGTGGCTCCACTTATCCGGAAGCATTACAAAAAAAGGTGTTAGAGGAAAAAGCGGACCTGGGATTGGCCCATGATGGGGATGCTGATCGAGTTTTGGCCGTCGATGAAAAAGGACAGTTGGTAGACGGGGACCAGATAATGGTCATAGCCGCTTTAGCATTAAAGGCACAAGGTTTATTGGCAGGAAACAAAGTAGTAGTAACGGTGATGAGCAACCTGGGGCTCAGAAAGGCGATGGAAAGAGCCGGTATTGAGGTGCTGGAGACCAAGGTAGGGGACCGTTACGTTCTGGAAAAGATGCAGGAGACGGGAGCTATCCTGGGGGGAGAGCAATCAGGGCACATTATTTTTCTCCGGCAGAACAATACAGGTGACGGCTTGATTACAGGCTTAAATTTGCTACAGGTGATGGTAGACAGCCAAAAGCCACTGTCTGTTTTAGCAGGACAAATGGAACGTTTCCCTCAAGTAACTGTTAATGTTACAGTTACCGATAAGGAGAAAGTACTTAAGGCTCAAACCGTAGTTGAGGAAATAGCCAGGGTCCGGGAACGGTTAGAGGGCAGGGGCCGGATTGTAGTACGACCTTCCGGAACGGAACCCTTAATCCGGTTGATGGCAGAAGGTCCCGATGAAAAAGAATTGACAGAGCTACTCGATGAATTGGCTCACACAGTGATGCATGCAGAATAAAAAGGCAAATGGGACTCTCTAAGTTAATACAAGTAGCGCCTGAACCCTGTGTCTGATTGGGGTTGACGAGGAAGGGGCTTAATCGAGTTTGTCGGCGGGTACCCCTCGGCTCCCTACAGCCGTAAAGACGGAACAAAACCGGAAAGCAATTTCCGGCACAAACATCGTCAGGTAGGAGAGAGTCCTTGCGCAAAACCAGTAAAACGTAAGGAGGAGAAAAATGACTACCATGGACAAAACTGCAGCTGGCAAAGGCGGTTACCCCCATTTCATGTTGAAGGAAATAATGGAACAGCCCGAGGTGCTACGAAGAACTTTTGCCAAAGGATTGGCTTCCGTGGAGCAGGGGCAATTAGCTCCGGAATACAGAAGTTTGGAATTGGCAAAATATCATAAAGTATTAATAGTGGCTTGCGGTACAGCTTATCATGCAGGGTTGGTAGGGAAGCATTTTATCGAGAAATTGGCGAGGCTGCCGGTATCGGTAGAACTGGCGGCGGAATTTCGCTATACGGATTCCTTTGTAGATCATGAAACTTTGGTCATCGTTATCAGTCAATCCGGGGAAACAGGCGATACTTTGGCTGCTTTGCGGGAAGCCAAGCAGAAAGGCGGCCGGATTATAGCGATTACTAACGTGGAAGGCAGTACAATCGGCAGGGAAGCCCATGATGTAATCAACACGGTTGCCGGGGTTGAGGTGGCAGTAGCATCTACCAAAGCCTACATGGCTCAATTGGCTACTTTATACCTGCTTGGGCTGCAGTTGGCCCTGGATCAGGAAAAGATCAATACCGGCGAAGCTGTTGATTATTTAAAAGCCTTGGAACAAGTGCCGGGACAAGTGGAGCAGGTGCTTGAACAGTCCGGTGTTGTAAAAGCATGGGCTGAACGGTTGGCCCAAAGTGACCATGCCTTTTTCTTGGGTAGGGGCTTGGATGCAGCGGTAGCTATGGAAGGCTCCTTGAAATTCAAAGAAACTACCTATATCCATGGGGAAGCCTATTCAGCCGGGGAATTCCGGCATGGCCCCATCGCCTTAATTGATGAGGGTGTGCCCGCAGTGGTTCTGGCTACCCAGCCTAAGCTGGTTACTTATACCACAGCGTTGGTAGAAGAACTCAGGGCTAGAGGGGCTTGGGTCATGGGGGTATTGGGTAAAGAGGCAGAAGAAACGGCCGGCCGGTACCATAACCAAATGATGCTGCCTGAGATTCTGCCGGAGTTTTCCCCCATGTTATCAGTAGTACCTTTACAATTATTGGCCTACTATACTGCCTGTGCGAGAGGTACTGATGTTGATTGTCCCAGACACTTGGTGAAAAGTGTTAAGGATGCTTAAGGGAATAAGAATAAACAGGAGGCGGCACCGGGTGCCGCCTTTTTTTACCATATGCGAGCTACACAATAGAACATTTTTCCATATTTTCCATAATATATACCATAACTTATGGAAAGGAGAGATGTACAGTGTCTATGTATCTAAATTCCTCCGGAGGTTACTGCAAAGCCAAAAAAGATCCATGCCACAAAGATCCCTGTCCTCAGAAACCGGGTACCTTACTGAGGGTATTCATTCCGGCAGGGGCAGTTATTAACCTGCTTGGGCTTTTAGAAGTTAGCTCTCCCAGCGGAATCTGCCTGATCGTCAGAGTACCTTTATTCAATGGCGATAAAAATTTTGGCTATTTGTTCGACAGCATCAAGCAAGCCGGCGGTTCAATTGAAGTAGTAACCGAATAATTTATTCTCAACTAAAAAGGACGGGTCCATCCCGTCCATTTAGATTTTAGACAAAACATAATCGATGTTAGCCGAGGGGCTGAATTGGAGACCTGCCGCCTTTTTTGTTGTTGTATCCTGTACATTTTTAACGAATGCTATATTATAATATATACATTGGCATAATCATGCTTTATAAACAGGAATTAGAAAGCCTTGGAGCCTTTCAAAATAGATTAGGGGGTTATGCATGATGAGGTATGAAGGAAATGTTTTTCGCCCGCCCAGCGAAGCTTACAGTTTAATTATACAGGCGACTATCGGTTGTGCTCACAATAAATGTACTTTTTGTAGTATGTACAAAACAGAAAAATTTAGGGTTAGAGAATTGAGTGAGATCGTTGAGGATCTAACCATGGCCAGAGCTCATTACGGCAAAATTAAACGGATTTTCTTAGCCGACGGTGATGCTCTCTGTTTATCATTCGATAAATTAGAAAACATATTAACGGAAATTCAAAGGATCTTTCCGGAATGTGAAAGGGTAGGTATTTATGCCACTCCTAAAGATATATTGCGCAAATCCACTGAAGAACTACGAGAACTAAAGGCACTTGGATTGGGAATTCTTTATATGGGCCTGGAAACCGGTAGCGATGAAATTTTACAAGAGATTAATAAAGGCATTACTGCCGAGGAGGCCATTATTGCCGGTCGGAAAGGGGCGGAAAGTGGCTTACAGGTTTCTGTTACAGTAATTTCCGGTCTTGGTGGCAGGGCTAAATGGCAGGAGCATGCTATCAAAACGGGTCAGGTGTTAAGCGAAATGGATCCCCATTACATAGGATTACTGACTTTAATGCTGGTAGATGGAACAGAAATGAAAAGAAAGGTAGACCAAGGGGAAATGGAATTACTTACCCCTGAAGAAATAATGCGGGAAACCAAACTCATGCTGGAAAATACCAATGTGACCAATTGCCTATTTAGAAGCAATCATGCTTCCAACTATGTTACATTAAAAGGAACGCTGCCTCAGGATAAGGAACATTTGATAAAGGGAATCGACAGTATCCTGCAAGGGGGATATCATTACAGACCGGAAATTTTCAGGGGTTTATAGGATGGGGTAGGCTGCCAAGCCGCCCCATCCTTTTTGTTGATCTAGTCTACTAAATTCCTGCCGCCGGTGAAAGCCCCTACCATGTAACTGGGATTGCTCTTGGCCATATCCTGGGTGACTGCTCCCGGAACAACAATAGTGTCAACGATGTTCAATCCGAATAGATTACTCAACATTTTACCGGTATGTTCAAAATAAGCTTGGAAACTGTCGGCATTTGGATTTGCCTGGGAGTAAATCATTAAGGTTTTTTTGGTACCAAAACGGGGTTTCAAATCAGCTCCGGTCAAAGGGTAGAAACGATCGAACAGTTTTTTTACTTGGGAAGATACCTGCCACATATAGATCGGCGAGCCAATGATAATCCCATCAGCAGTGCTTAGCTCCTTGATAATGGGTGTGAAGTCATCTTGCTGTTCGCACTCGGGCTTTTGCCGGCAGGTTGTACATCCTTGGCAACCTTTGAATTGCAAGTCTTCCAGGTAATATACCTTAACTTCGGCTCCTGCATCCCTGGCTCCTTTAGCGGCTTCTTCCACTAAAGTAGCTGTGTTGCCGTCTTTGCGCGGGCTACCTACAAAAGCAATTACTTTTTTCATCTATCGTGCCTCCTTAGTTGATTAATAGTTAGCAAAATATTTCACAAATACATGCTCTAAAAAAACATTGAAGTATTTACTATATTAATCTATATATTCTTCAAATTGATGGCTTTTCCTGCCTGGCATTTTAAGGGGCTAGACAGCCCACATACTTTTTCGGTCATCAGTTTCCGGTTTGTGGGCTGCAGCAAATTACATTTTCATACAAGCTTGGTTACAATGGCAATTATTTTGGTCCAAATCAATGGTATTGATAATGTGGCAGAACAAATTGGTTAAGTCGGCTTTGTTCCGGTCTACTGCCTCCATTATCTCATCTAGCCGGTGGTCATGGGCAATACCGGTGGCCCAATTGGTGATGATTCCCACACCGGCGTAGCATAAGCCTAATTCTTTGGCTAGAACTACTTCAGGAATCCCCGTCATACCCACCACATCGGCGCTTAATTGGCGGTACATGCGGATTTCGGCGGCAGTTTCGAAACGTGGCCCTTCCGTACCCACATAAACAGCTTCTCCGGCTAAAGTGATTCCATGTCGAGGCGCTTGTTCCGCAATGATTCGCCTAAGTTCTTTACAGTACGGGTCCGCCATGGAAGTATGGATGACTCCCTCTGCGCCGTCATAAAAGGTGGAAGGACGGTTTTTAGTGAAATCGATAAAGTCGGTAAAGATCACCAACTCACCGGGTTTATATTTAGGGTTCAAAGATCCCACGGCGTTGGTGGCAAAGACATGAGTTACTCCAAGGTGATGCAAAGCCCACAGGTTAGCCCGGTAGTTTACCTGATGAGGTGGAGTACTGTGCTCTGTACCATGGCGGGCCAAAAATACGATTTCTTTAGAACTGTCTTTTACGGTCATTACAGTCACTTCCACTTGGCCGAAGGGTGTGGAGATTGGTTGGTTGCGAATTTGGCTTCCCAGGTCATAGATGCCTGTCCCGCCGATGATGGCTGCTTTAGTCATCACTGTGTCCTCCTGTTTAGTTTTCTTTTAGTCTACCTCAAGGATGAAATTATCGCCAGAGGCAACAGGAATAATTCGCCTCGTACTTTTAATTTGTTTATAAT
>JAAYOX010000025.1 GCA_012520135.1 Clostridia bacterium | reverse complement strand
TCTGCGGCAAGTTTGCTCACTCTTTCCCTCAGCTTAAAAACACAATCAGTCTCCGAGCTAAGCCCCCGAATAATGTCTTCCGCCAGGGCGCGACAGGTAGGAGCCCCACAGGAACCACAGTCCAAACCCGGCAAAGACTTGACGGTCTGTTCCAGTTGTTCCAGTTTAATAATGGCCTGGGCCAGGTCCTGATCCAGGGAAAAAGGCTGCCGGGGCATATTATTGCCATTCGTCCTGAATCCATTGTATTTTTGTAAGATCCCTTGATAGTCTTCGCTCTCTCCGGCCTTTCCAATGGCAGAGGCCAGCTTTTTCAACTGCATTCGGGCCAAATTCTGGTTAACGATAGTTAAGGCTCCTCCCACACATCCGCCGGTGCAGGCCTGGCATTCCAGATAATCAATTTCCGCCAGGTGCCCCATTTCTACTTCTTCCAAAATACCGATTACATTATGAATGCCATCAACGGCCAAAGTTGTGATACCGGTCATAGCGCCGGCCTCACCTCCTGCTCCCCCCCAGTTGATCCCCGCTTCCGAAGCCGGCACCGTCAGTTCCGGAGCCCCTTTGTCCAGCACCCGGCGAACATCCCCATAAATATCCTGAATTGATAATACACCGTCAACATAATTGGTACTGTATTGTTGGGGTTGGCGAACCGCCGTGATCTTTGCCGGGCAAGGTGTGATAAAAAAAGCCCCTATCTCTGTCATCGGATATCCCTTGGCTGCCGCCTTTTCTTTATCCATCCCGGCCGCTGCATTCATCGGAGAATCTACAGGTATCAGATGGGGCAATAACAGGGGAAACCGGACTTGAATCAGGCTCACTACAGCCGGACAAGCTTGGGAAATCAGAGGCCTTGGTGTTTTGACCCGGGCTATGTATTGTTCCGTGGCGCGAGTAATGAGATCAGCGGCATAAGCCACCTCAAAAACACTGTCAAAACCTAGTTCCAGCAATGCCCCGTCGATTTGACCAATGCTGTAATGTCCTTTAAACTGGCCATATAGAGCCGGAGCAGGCAAAGCAATCCTGTACTTAAACCCGGCAAGCTTATCACAATGATCGCTTACCGCTATTTTGGCCTGGTTGGGACAGACCCGAATACACTCGCCGCAATCGATGCATCTTTCCTCGATAATCCGGGCCCTACCATCCCTAACTCTAATGGCTTCCGTAGGGCACCGCCGGATGCAATTGGTGCAACCTTTACACTTTTCAGCGTCCAACCGCACCGAATGAAAATAACCGGACATTTAACTCACCCACTCCGAAGGGAAACAGTAAATTATTGCTTTAAGGCTGGTTCCCTCACCAACTTTACTTTGAATATCCAAAACATCTGCCCAATGTTTGATGTTGGGCAAGCCCATACCCGCTCCAAATCCCATTTCCCGGACCTGGGGAGGCGCAGTGGAATAGCCCTCCTGCATGGCCAGATTCACATCGGGAATACCGGGACCCTCATCCCGAGCGGATATTTCAATGGCTTTTGGAGACATTTTCACCTCTAAAAGGCCACCTCCCCCATGAATAACCAGATTCATTTCCAACTCGTATGCAATGATAGCGGCACGTCTGGCAATCATAGGGTCATAGCCAATATCCAACAAGTTTCGCTTGATTTTCATGGCCGCCGTGCCTGCCGCCTGGAAATTTAAGCTTTCAATATTGAACCGGTAGCAGATGGAGCCGGACCCATGACTAGGTACCAAGGGAAATCCCTCCCGGGCCGCTGAGGATTAGTTAAAACAAGATAAATCTCTATTGCCGGCATCAGGATCAACCGGGCCGGACAAACCGGCAGCATACAAGACTCCGCATACCTCGTGGAGAAACATTTTGGTACTTAAAAGAGGAATACCCTTTTCTGCTGCCTTCCTAATCACTCTTTCATCGGGGATCTTCCCCCTGACAAACACGATGCCGCAGGCCCCAATAATATCCGCCGTGCTGATTAAATGCTCGTTGGTCAGCCCCGTTAATAACAAAACACCCTCCGGGGCATAGGCCAGCATATCGCTTAGTAAGTCACAACCAAAAGCTACTTTAGCTTCCCGATCCAATAGCTCCTCTCCCCATAGGACCCGGCTAGCCAGCAGTTCTTTAACTGTTCCCAGAGTGATCAAGGATCTCGCCTCCGCAACTGCATCATATATGGACTGGATAGTGCAAGTGATCACTTTCACGTATTTTCTAATTTTATTAACTTCTCCAATAAACAAAGTATCCCTGCAAATCTCACTAATTTATTTAATTTTTTGTTGTCATAAGTCAACTTGTCTACACTTGCTGCAGGGTACACTCTACTGTACCCCACCGCATAACCGGTCTTAAAAAATCTGCCTAATACCGATAACAATAAGCAGGACACCTGCAGCTACCGGTGCTCTTACACCTAGGTTCCAGTGCTTAATGATCCCGATCAACCGGTTACCCATCCAAAAGACTAAGATGCTGATGAAGGCAGATAAAACACCGATTACTGCAGGATTAATACCTAAAATCCCGGCACTTAAGCCTCCCCCAATATTGTTTAAGGACAGAGCAATTCCTAAAATAGTAGCCTCTTTTAAGTCAATATGTTTGGAATTATCACGGTCAGCCTCTACCGGGTCTGCTAAAATTGTCAACATATTGGCCCCTTTAGCTTCCTGTTCTTTATTCCTGCTGAAAAACGGTTCCAGAATAAGCCAGAGTCCAACCATTATCAATAAGATCATGCTCACTATATTCCCCAGCTTGCCAGGTAATACAAGTGCCATTAACTGGCCTGATTTAGCAGCTAAAGCTGAAACAACGAGGGCAATAAAAGCAATCCATAAATTGATCCCAAAAGGTACTTTTATCCCTTTTAGGCTATACGCCACTCTGACGCCGACAGTATCCACATTGTTAGCCAGTGCAATCAAAAAAGCGTAAATTAATTCCATAGTCATGACCCCTTTCCGCTTCTCTACCCATGCCATTTTATTCATGGCAAATGAGGCAGGTGCAAAAAATAAAATGAGCAATACGCTTAAACATCTCTTGACAGGAAAGGCGGAAATTTTTATAATTTTCCTAAGTTGACGTTAACGTAAAGGTGAGAGATATGGATAATCAAAAGGATAAACTGTTTTCCATTTCGGAACTGGCGCACGAATTCGGGATCAGCACTCGCACTATCCGTTATTACGAAGAAGTAGGCCTGATTTCTTCACAGAGGGATAAAGAAACTCAGCCCCGCACCTATACCAGCAGGGACAGGGCCCGACTTAAACTGGCTTTACGGGGGAAAAGATTTGGTTTTTCTTTGGCTGAAATCAAGGAAATGCTGGATCTCTACGATATTGATCCCACAGAAAAAGAACAGCTTCGCCGTTCTATTGAACTGGGAGATAAAAGGATTGCAGAAATTGATGAGATGATTAGGGAACTTCAACAAACGAAGCAGGAAATGCTGGAGTTCAGAGAAAGGTTTATGGAGATTTTAATGAAAAAGGAAGGGAGGGAGTAAATGGAATAAAAGTCCGCACTTTTTTTGCTGCCGTTTTCAGAATTTTCCCAAAGGAGATGCTTAATCATGTTTGACTTTTTAATGAATGAGGAACAACAGAAGCTACAACAAGAGGTACGAGACTTTGTAGGTTCAATTGATAAGCAGTTAATCCTGGACATGGATGCAGAAAAGGTCCAATATCCTACCCACTTTCTCCAAGAAGCCGGACGGCGGAATTTATTAGGGCTTCGCTTCCCCAAGGAATACGGCGGTCGTG
>JAAYOX010000268.1 GCA_012520135.1 Clostridia bacterium | reverse complement strand
TTACAATAATTCGCTCTTTAATCCCTCGTTACCTTCCCATTGTCTAAGACCATTTCATCAATTTTCCGGGACCAACTGCAGGTATTTTGCCACACTATATAGAATAAAATGGCTATATAGTATAACATATTTGTTCATGGAGGGATAAAAGTTGAGCAGAATTACTTTATCTGTGATCAAAGCTGATGTTGGCGGTTGGGTCGGGCATACCAGTGTCCATCCCCAGTTGATATCCAAAGCGGAACAAGTCCTGTCGGAAAGCAGCCTGCTGAAAGACTTCCATGTTGCTTATGTAGGAGATGACGTTAATTTGATCATGACCCATGAATTAGGAGTAGACTCGACTGAAATTCACCAACTGGCCTGGGATACCTTTTTAGCCTGTACTGAGGTTGCCAAAGAATTGAAACTCTACGGTGCCGGCCAGGATCTATTAAGCGATGCTTTTTCCGGTAACGTAAAAGGAATGGGGCCGGGTGTTGCGGAAATGGAGTTTGAAGAAAGAAAAGCGGAGCCGGTTATCGTCTTTATGGCTGACAAAACTGAGCCGGGAGCCTGGAACCTGCCTTTATACAAAATGTTTGCGGATCCTTTCAATACTATCGGTTTGGTGATCGATCCCAAAATGCACAGAGGCTTTGTGATGGAAGTCCATGATTTGATTGAACATAAAAGTGTTAAGTTTTCCTTGCCGGAAGAGCTCTATGATTTGCTGGTCTTTATTGGGGCACCGGGACGGTATGCGGTTAAAGCAGTTTATTCCAAAACTACCGGCGACATCGCAGCTGCTTGCAGTACTCAAAGGCTGAATCTGATGGCTGGACGCTATGTGGGCAAAGATGATCCCGTTTGTATTGTTCGTTGCCAGTCCGGCTTGCCTGCAGTAGGTGAGGCAGTAGAGCCTTTTGCCAATCCTCACCTGGTAGCCGGTTGGATGAGGGGTTCCCATGTAGGACCTTTGATGCCCGTATCAGTAGAAGATTCCCATCCCACCCGTTTTGACGGACCTCCCCGGGTGATCGCCCTTGGTTTTCAAATAGCTAATGGCAAATTAATCGGTCCCAGGGATCTATTTGCCGACGTCTCCTATGACCGGGCCAGGCAAAAGGCCTTGGAAATTGCTGATTATTTGAGACGGCTTGGTCCTTTCGAGCCTCATCGTTTGCCCTTGGAAGACATGGAATATACGACTATGCCTGAAGTCATGGAAAGACTGAAAGAGCGGTTTAAACCAATAGAGGATTAGTCTCACAAACCCTTGACCTATAAGGCTTTCAGTCATAAAAAAATGTTTCTGTTTACTCCGTTAACCCTATTGCTTTTTGACTAATGATGTGTTGTAATGTATCTATGCGTTTTTTCGCATTTGATACTGGACAATATCCTACTGGAGGGGTGACGGGAGTGGAGCAGACGAAAACGCCCATTTTTGATGCAGTAAAAAGATATATTGAGACCGGTACTATACCATTTCATGTACCTGGCCATAAACAAGGCAGAGGTCTGCCGGAGTTGGCAGCATACGCCGGTGAGCGAGTTCTGGAGATGGATCTTACCTGTATGCCGGGACTTGACAATATTTGTAACCCCAGAGATGCGATTGCCGAGGCGGAAGCCCTGGCTGCAAAAACTTTTGGGGCTGACCGGGCGTTTTTTCTGGTAAACGGTACCACTTCCGGGATCCAAGCCATGATTATGGCTGTCTGTCATCCGGGGGATAAATTGATCATACCTCGTAATGCCCACAAGTCAGCGGTGGGAGGCATTATTATGTCGGGGGCTAACCCCGTTTACATTGAGCCGGAAATCGACACTGATTTCGGGATTTCCATGGGAGTTTCTCCCGAACAGGTTGAGAGAGCGATCTTGCAGCACCCTGATGCCAAAGCTGTGTTCGTGATTAACCCTAATTATTACGGTACAGCTTCTGATTTGTCAGCGATTGTGGAGGTTGCTCATCGCCATGGAATACCGGTGATTGTAGACGAGGCTCATGGTGCCCATTTGGCTTTTAGCGACGAACTGCCCTTGTCTGCCATGGAGTCTGGGGCGGACCTGGCCGCCAGCAGTACCCATAAGTTGGTGGGCTCTATGACCCAAAGCTCCATGCTGTTGCTTAAGGAGGGGTTAGTTAGTGCCGAAAGGGTCAAAGGAGTTCTAAACCTGACCCAAACCACCAGCCCGTCATATTTGCTGCTGACCTCATTGGACTTGGCCCGGAAGCAAATTGCTTTACATGGTAAGGAGTTGGTCAGCAATACATTGGAATTGGCCCGTTGGGTTAAAAACGAACTCAAAACGGTGGAAGGAATCCAGCTTTTTGGGGAAGGCTTAGCAGGGCGTCCCGGTTGCCATGCTTTTGATCCCACCAAGATCATTCTCAATGTTACCGGCTTGGGTATGTCCGGCTACGAAGTAGAGCATCTATTGCGTGAGGAGCACCGGCTTCAGGTAGAGCTATCTGATTTATATAATGTAATGTTCGTGATTACACTGGGTGACACCAGGGAGACTGTACAGTACCTGGTTAACTGTATTAAATCCATCAGCAAGTGTAACCCTTTGAAGAATGTGGTGAAATACTGTCCTCCCTTGCCGGAAATCCCCAATATGATGGTGCTGCCGAGGGATGCCTTTTACAGTGAAACCAAGCTGGTGCCTTTAGCAGAGGCAGCAGGGGAAATCAGTGCCGAATCCATTATGGCTTATCCGCCGGGAATTCCTCTAATCTGCCCTGGGGAAATCATAACCCAAAGTGTTATCGATTACGTCAATATCCTGAAGCAGGAACAGGCAGATCTTCAGGGAACAGAAGATAAAAGGATAAACAATATTAAAGTGTTGAAGAATGCCGTTGCTATCACTAAAAGTGAGGTACGTGAAGACGTGGTTTAACCGGATTTTCTGCCGGAGGCCTTGGGTAAAGGCCCCGGCTTTTAATTATTTATGCTTTTTGACCGGAGTAATGCAAGAAAAATGAAAGGAAAAGTGAATTTCATAGCGAACTATTTAAATAGTCAGTAAACTACCGGTAAACACATTTTTAATGGGGGTGAGAAGGTTGGATTGGTTCATGATCGCCTTTATTGGATTCCTGTGCGTTCTTTTTGCCTATTATATTGAACGTCAAATTCACGATCCCGGCATTAAAATGTTTCCATTTAATGCAGTGGACGAATATAGGGTAGAGATGCCCAGTCAAGAGGTACAAGGACAAACAGCGGCTCAATAAGGTCATGCCCTGCAGGTAAAACTGTGGGGCTTGCTTCTTTTTTGGAACTTTTTACTGCTGAATTCGTCTAACCAACCGAAAAACAAAGGGGGGAGCATGATCATGAGTCCAAAAAAATTGATTGCCGGTTTAATGATCGCCATGTTTTTAGTAGCCGGTCTTGGAGGGGGATTTGTACCGGTTCAGGCTGCTACCGGAACATCCTTGGAACAGGCGATCAATATTGCGAAAAGCAGTTTCACCGTTCCTGAAGAGTACACAGAGTTTTCTTCTCGCTATAATGAGTATGGGGAAAGGGTTTCCTGGTGGCTTAATTGGCGTAGCAAGGGAGGGGCAGGAGAGGTAAGTATTGAGGTAGATGCCCAGAATGGTGACATTTTGCGGATGTCTCATTACGTTTCCAGAGAACAAAGTGCCGTCAAACTGCCTGAGCTCAGCTATCAAGCAGCCAAATCCATTGCTGATCAGTTGGTGCAAAAACTGCAGCCGGAAAGAAGAAAGGATTTAGTTTTACATGAAGATCCGGAAAAACCCTCTTTAGATGTAAATTCCTGGGGTCCTCCCAGCTACAGTTTTCGTTATCAACGAGTAGTGGAAGGTATTCCTTTTCCCAATAACGGTGTCAGTGTTACAGTGAACGGGGATACGGGAGAGATTATCAGCTACAGCTTTGATTGGTACAGTAAAAAACTTGAGGTACCCAAACAAATATTGACAAGTGAAGAAGCTCAAAAAGTATTTGCCAGGGAATTTCCCTTGGAATTGATGTATTTCCGCACCCAGCCTGAAGAACGGGATGATAAGCCTGTTATTAAATTGGTGTTTCAACTCCGTCACCCTGGCAAGGTTAAAATTGATCCCGTTACCGGAAAAATCATAGAGAGTGAGGAGTATTACGGCATCGCTGAAGATCAGGGCCGGGCCGGTATGCAAATGGCTACAGCGGCCAAGGTGGAATTAACCCCTGAAGAAGCCAGGGAGGTTGCCAAAATTGAAAAGCTAATCAGTAAAGAAGAAGCGATTAAAGCAGCCATGGCAGTCCTTCAGCTATCCGACAAGTACCGGTTGGAGAGCAGCCGGCTACAGCAACTATGGGATGAACCGGCTAAAGTAGTCTGGCAGTTAAGCTGGCAGAGTAGCCGGGACCAAGAATATCGTGGGATGGCCAGTGCAACGGTAGATGGGGATACAGGAGAACTGCTAAGCTTTTATCGCTATGAATACGATGAGGAACAGAATAAGCGGGATCCGGTTTATAACCGGGAACAATCCCAAGAATTAGCAATGAAGTTTATCAAAGAACTTCAGCCCGAAAAAGCCAAATCAATCAAACTGTATGAAATGGGGGCAAACAGGACACCGGAATCGGCGCGGTCTCATTACTTTGTGTATGAAAGACTGGTTAACGGCATTCCTTTTCCTCAAAACGGATTTCAGGTAACTGTTAACGCTGTAACGGGTCAGGTAGAAAGTTACAGTATGCAGTGGACAGATGCCGATTTTCCCCAGCCCAGTACAGTCATTGATGAAAGTCAGGCTACTGCTTGGTATGGCGAAGAAGTGCCCCTGGCATTGGAATTCGTTACTTCCTATGATCGGGAAACCGGGAAAGAAAAGGTTACCCTGATGTATCATTTGGCAAAGGTACCTTATACAATGATGGATGCGGTCTCCGGCAACCCTCTGAACTGGCGAGGAGAACCCTTGGAGAAAAAACTGCCCGCGGTTTTCTCCGATATTGAGAACCATCCGGCCCAAAAAGATATAGAACTTTTAGTGGCAGCCGGTGTAATTGCAGGAACAGATGACGGCAAGTTTCACCCTGATACGGCTATTACCCAGGGAGAGTTGGCGGAAATGCTGTCCAAACTGGAAGGAAACAGGGGACCCATTATTCCTTTGCCTATCTTGACAACGAGCCAGGAGGCTTGGTATACTCCCTGGATTAATCAAGCAGTCAGCAAAGGGCTGATCAAGACCGATGAAATAGCACCGGAGGAGACGGTCACCAAGGAGTTTTTGGCGGCTACCTTGGTCAGGCACTTAGGCCTTGAGAAGGCGGCAGCCCTGTCTGAAATCTACAAAATAGACTTTGCCGACAAAGAGGAGATTACGCCAAAATACGTAGGCCATGTAGCTTTGGCAAACGGATTGAAGATTATTTCGGCGGATGAGAACTTCATACCCAAAAAGCAGGTCACCAAAGCGGAAGCGGTCACCGCCATTGTCAAAGCCCTACAACTCGACTAATTAATAGCCCTTCGGGGCTATTTTTGCTTCTTGACTTACTACTTAAAGCCAGTGGTGTTAATCGTGGGCTTCAGAGGAGCCTGATTTGGGGATGAGCTCAAAAGCAGTTGTCAGGTGTCAGTGGTCAGTCTTCGGGTTTGCATGCTATACTCCTGGGTCTTTCGCCTGAATTACAGTTAACATTTAATCCATGCGGGGCTACTACCCGATGACCGACCACCGGCGACTGAAGCCTGTCCAGGCTCCTTCGCTCTTTTGATTTTAGCTCCAATTCAGCCCTTCGATTAACACCGCTGGCTTTCTGTGATAACAACTAGCTATAGTCCTCCCTTCAGGGCTATTTTTTTGTCTGATTTAATAGTTGGAATAGCTATGCCGGTAAAGAGGGATTCTGATATCCGGTGGTGAAATAGACAAGGTCTGTTTAGAGAGGGGAGAAATAGGTGAAGACAGCGTTTATTATAAATCCGGTAGCCGGCCGGGGAAGGACCGCTAAAATATGGCCTGAAATAGAAGCCGCTATGAAGTCAGCCGGGGAAGCCGGGGATCCATACTTCACTGGCGGTCCCGGGGATGCAGAGAGGCTGGGCCGGGAACTTCCTCAGCAGGGTTATCAGCGACTGCTGGTCTTAGGCGGTGACGGTACAGTTCACGGGGTGTTAAACGGCCTGGAGATGGAGAAGGCCCAAATCGGGATTCTGCCCACGGGTACAGGCAACGATTTTTGCCGGGTGCTGGGCATATCCAAACAACCGAAAGAAGCATTAATGCAGCTACTGCAGGGCACTACTAAGAAGGTAGATATTGGTTTGGTAAACGGCAGGCGTTTTCTTAATACCATAGGAGTAGGTTTTGATGCCGAAGTGGTCAGGACTACCAATGAGGAATACCGGCAGCTGAAAGGCACTTTGGCTTATGTGGCTTCTCTGATTAAAGTTCTGGCTAAATACCGTAATCAGCATCTGACCATTGAGACTGAAACGGCGACTTTTTCAGGTAAAATGTTGCTGGCAGCCGTTGGAAACGGGCAATATGTAGGTGGTGGGATGCAACTGCTGCCTAAAGCGGAAATTGATGACGGTGTTTTCCATTTGTGTTTGCTGGGAGATGTGTCCAAAGCAGAAGTTTTGTTCAACATGCCTAAAATTTTTTCCGGGAATCACCTGTCTCATCCCAAGGTGAGTACGTTAACGGCTCGAAAAATAGTCATTAATTGCCGTAGGCCACTGACAGTACAAGCTGACGGAGAAATCATCGGTGAGACACCGGTGGAAGTGAATATTCTGCCTCAGGCACTGGAGATACTGGTGCCCAAGACAGTAAAAATTTAGGGCAGAAGGGCTTGACAGGTGCATTTCTCCTTTGTATCATATAATTGGTTGTTAGCACTAGCCGGTGGTGAGTGCTAACAGGAAGAAATAGAAAAAGGAGGGAGCTTTAGTGCTCAAGCCACTTGCTGATCGCGTAGTAGTCAAAGTATCTACGGAAGAAGAGAAAACAAAAGGAGGCATTTTCCTACCTGATACAGCTAAGGAAAAGCCCCAGGAGGGTGAAGTAATAGCCGTTGGTCCCGGCCGTAAGTTGGATAACGGTAACGTTGTACCACCGGAGGTCAGCGTTGGAGACCGGGTTATCTTTGCCAAGTATGGCGGCACTGAAGTGAAGATCAACGACGAAGAATATCTTATTTTGCGCGAAAGCGATATCTTAGCGATAAAAAAATAAGGAGGGAGTATTAACATATGGCTGGCAAACAATTAATTTATAGAGAAGAGGCTCGCCGCGCCATGGAGCGGGGTGTTAATGCAGTAGCCGACACTGTTAAAGTGACTTTAGGACCAAAGGGAAGAAACGTTGTTTTGGAGCGGAAGTTTGGCTCTCCCACCATTACCAAAGACGGTGTGACTGTTGCTAAAGAAATCGAGTTAAAGGACCCGTATGAAAATATGGGAGCGCAACTGTGTAAAGAAGTTGCTTCCAAGACTAATGATGTTGCCGGCGACGGTACTACTACCGCTACCGTTTTGGCTCAGTCCATTGTTAAACAAGGTATGAAAACTGTAGCAGCAGGAGTTAACCCCATCTTCCTGAAGAGAGGAATGGACCGGGCTGTTGCCGCTGTAGTGGAAGAATTGAGAGCAAACAGCGTTTCAGTTGATACTAAGGAAGAAATTGCCCACGTAGCCTCCATCTCTGCTAATGACAAAGAGATTGGGGAACTCATCGCTGAGGCCATGGAAAAGGTAGGCCGCGACGGTGTAATCACCATCGAAGAGTCCAAAGGAATTGAGACTACCGTAGACATTGTTGAAGGGATGGAATTCGACAGGGGCTATGTATCTCCTTATTTCGTAACAAACACTGACGCTATGGAAGTAGAATTGAATGATCCATATATCTTACTTTATGAGAAAAAACTGTCTTCCATCCAGGAATTACTACCTCTATTGGAAAAGGTAGTCGGTTCCGGTAAGCCCTTATTGATTATTGCTGAAGATGTGGAAGGGGAAGCCTTGCCCACATTAGTATTGAACAAGATTCGCGGCACTTTGAATGTAGCTGCAGTTAAAGCCCCCGGCTTTGGTGATCGCCGTAAGGCTATGTTAGAAGACATTGCCGTATTGACTGCCGGTACTTTTATTTCCGAAGCACTGGGTATCAAACTGGAAAACGTAGACTTAGGTATGCTTGGCCGCGCCAAGAAAGTAAAAATTAGCAAAGAAAAGACTACCATTATCGAGGGTGCAGGCTCCAAAGAGGCTGTCGACGCAAGAGTAAAACAAATTCGTCGTCAGATTGAAGAAACGGATTCCGATTATGATCGGGAAAAACTTCAGGAGCGTTTGGCTAAACTGGCCGGCGGCGTGGCAGTAATCAAGATCGGTGCTGCTACTGAAACCGAAATGAAAGAGAAAAAACACCGGGTTGAAGATGCTCTGTCTGCTACCAGGGCAGCTGTAGACGAAGGTATTGTACCCGGTGGCGGTGTTGCACTGATTAATGCTATGCCGGTGTTGGATAAAGTGGAAGCTGAAGGTGACGAACTGGTCGGCGTCCAGACTGTTCGCCGGGCTTTGGAAGAACCTCTCCGTCAGATTGCAGAAAACGCCGGCTATGAAGGTTCTGTAGTGGTTGGAAAAGTTAAAGAAGCCGAAAAAGGAATCGGTTTCAACGCTGCTACTGAAGTATATGAAGATATGATTAAAGCCGGAATCGTCGATCCTACTAAGGTTACAATCAGTGCTCTTCAAAATGCCGTCAGTATCGCTTCCATGCTGCTGACTACTGAATCTTTAGTAGCAGAGATTCCTGAGAAAAAACCGGCAGCACCTCCTGCTCCGGACATGATTGGCTACTAATAGCTCAAGTAACTGCGACAGGTTTAACCGCCTGTCGCATTTCTTTTTACCGTCAGGCAGGAAAAAAGAAGAACTGGTCGAAGAACAGTAAAGGTAAGCTTTCAGGAGGGAAAAATGATTCAGCCTTTTGATGAAGGAAGGACTTTGCAAGCATGGCAGCGGTTTGTGAATATAGGAGAGTTAATGCCCTATATTCCGGCTCCTGTGGCTCGATCCTGGTTTCGGTGCAAGAACAGGGGGCAGTTGGCAGTTCAGTTGTTGCCCGGTCAATTACCTAAGGAACCCGGGAGTGTGGAACCAGGCATTACTCTAAGCAAAGCTTTTCAGCAGACTTTTACTTTGTTAACCCCTTTTTTAAGGTTGGAAGAACTGTTGCTGGCTTTAGTGGACCCCAGAGGTGTACTGCAGGAGTGGCAGGGAACCCACCGGTTTATCGTGGGGGGCTCTTTGCAAAAAGGAATGCTTCTACAGGAAGAAACACTGGGTACCATGGCTATCGGTCTTGCCTTGAAAGAGAAAAATACCTTTTTTGTGCGGGGTGCCGAACATTACTGTAGTTGTTACCACCAGGTAGCCAGTTTTGCCGCGCCGATCATGAAACAAAATGAGTGTTTGGGTTTTCTGGCAGGGTGGACCGCTCTCTCGGCCGGTAGTTTAGCGGCAGTGGCTGTCTCTTTGGGTAAACAAGTTTTAGAATCCTATTGCATAAGTTGAGTGTAGAAGGCAAACCTAGTAAGTGAGTTGATTATGTTTGTCATGAGTCCATTTGACCATGGTATAATAATCCGGAAAGGGGTGAAAACATGAAAGAGCGAGTCCAAAAAGTTTTGGATATGGTTCGTCCCCGTCTTCAAGCTGATGGTGGAGACGTTGAACTGATTTCCGTGGATGACGGCGTGGTTAAGGTTCGTTTAACCGGTGCATGCGGTGGTTGCCCCATGGCAACTATGACCTTAAAGCAAGGTATTGAAAGAGTACTTAAATCCGAAATCCCTGAAATCAAGGAAGTTGTGCAGGCCTAAACTGAAGGCGGGCTGAGTAAAATCAGGCCGCTTTTTTAATATAGTTTCAACCAAATAATACAGAATTATCTAACAAAATGGGAGGCTACTATGTTTATCAGAATTAATCCACATCTACTTTTGTTGCAAGGCAGTAAAGGGGGACGCATTCCTTATGCCAACAGCCTGTTAATCCAAGATGAAATAACTGCCATTATTGATACGGGGGCTGATGTTGAGGACTTGGAGCGGGTAGCTGAGGAATTCTCTCCTGATTTAGTGATTAACACTCATTTTCATATTGACCACTCCCGGGGGAATTATTTCTTCCCCAAAGCCAAAATCCTCGCCCATGAATGGGATGCCCATGTGATGGGAAGCCAGGAACGCTTCATAGCCGCTACCGGCCTGACAGGATTGGAGGATGAATATTTTGGGAAATTCTATCCCCGGGGTCTGAAACCTTATGAGGTCGAAGGCTCTCTAAAAGACGGAGATTTACTGGATTTTGGAGCAACCAAGCTTCGTGTGCTCCATACCCCGGGACATACTCCGGGTCATTTGGCTTTGTATCATGAAGAAGAAGAGATTCTTTTTGCCGGGGATATTGACTTGACCTCTTTCGGCCCGTGGTACGGAAACCCTGATGCTGACATTGATGAGTTCCGGGAATCCATCAAGAAAGTGCGGGATCTTAAGCCCAGATTAGTTTTGAGCGGGCATTTGGAACCTGTGTCCGAAAATATTACGGAACGCTTCAATTTGTATCTGGATGTCTTGGAGAAAAGGGATGAACAATTGCTGGAATTACTCAAAGAGCCTAAAACCATGGAAGAAATTGTAGACGCAAAATTAATTTACCGCAAACATCCCGAGCCGGTAGCCGTGTACCGGCGTTTCGAGGAATTAATGTTGGTGAAACATCTAAAGGAATTGGAAAACCGTGGACTTTTGACTAAAGAGGAGGAATACTACCGGGCTTGCTGATCGAGAACCGGGAATGAAGCTAGTTATCTTTTAGGGCTATGAAGTGACAAAGTATGGCTTGGTTCATTGACAGTATGGAGCCTCCAACCTATAATTGGATTGAATGGTCTGAAGTTGCTATATGGATTCAAAAGAGGGGGACCTGATATGACAGTCAAAAAAATTGGTTTTTTACTGGTGTTTTGCTTTACTTTGCTTCTATTGTCACCTTTGGGTGTTTGGGCTAATGATGCAGGTCTTACACCGGAGCAAAAATCATTATACAATCAAATGCTGAAAACTTTTGTAGCACCGGATTTCTGCGGTAAATCCCTGGAAGAGTGTCCTGCCGCGATTACCGTGGACATGCAGGAAGGTATTCTACAACAAGTAAAGGATGGGGCTACTAAAGAAGAAATTATTGCCTATTGGACCGGTGTTTATGGAGAAAGAATTCTGGCTGCTCCTCCTAAATCCGGCTTTTACCTGTCGGCTTGGATCTTGCCTGTGGTCGGGATCGTGGCCGGTGTATTTATCCTGTCCATGGCCCTTAAAGGAAGAATCGGAAAGGGGCAACAGGCTAAACCCAAGAAAAAGGATATCCCTGATGAGTATGAAGAAGAGCTCCAACAGGAAATATTGAAACACCTGTAAGCCCTGAGATTCCGAAAGGGCTTCTTTTTTTACCACAGAAGACGTCTTCGATTGTTGACAGAATTTATTGACAATTACAGGATATTCTTTTTCTTTTGTCGAAACAACAAGCAAGGTGGTGATAAGATGGACAGGGAGTTGGCAGAGGATCTGCGGCTGCTTGCTTTGCAGGCCTTAGGCATGGGAATTCTGATTACTGATGAAAAAGGTAGGGTGGTCTACTGGAATCCTACCTTTCGGGATACTTTTGAGCTTGAGCTTCGACAGGGTCAGGAGGTCAATAAGGCCTTCCGGGATTCTCTGATTCTACAAGTATTAAAGACCGGGGAGACCATTGTGAAGCCGGTCCGGGATCGACAAGGCAAGGAGGTAGTGTTGGAGGAAAAACCCTTATTAGCTGATGGAGAGATCAAAGGCGCATTAAGCCTGGTGATTTCTCAGATGAGGGGATTAGAGGCATTGCAACATAAAGTAAACCTACTCCAAGAGGAGATCAAACACTATCAGGGAAGATTGGCGGAAAAAAACCTGCCTGACCGTTTTTTCCAGCCCTTTCTCAGTAATAATGCCAGGATGCAAAAAGTAATTGCCATGGCTAACCGGCTGGCAGCTACTGACGTGAACATTTTGATTACCGGAGAAACAGGTACGGGAAAAGAGCTATTGACTTCTGCCATTCATTATAAAAGCAAAAGAGCCAATCAACCTTTTATTAAGGTTAATTGCGCCGCTATTCCGGCTAATTTATTGGAAAGTGAACTGTTCGGGTATGAAAAAGGCGCTTTTACCAATGCTTTGGCCGGCGGCAAACCGGGCAAATTTGAGCTGGCTAACGGGGGGACGATCTTCCTGGATGAAATCGGGGATATGCCCCTGGAGATGCAGGCCAAAATACTACGGGTCTTGCAGGAAAGGGAATTTGAAAGAATCGGGGGTACCAAACCGGTAAAAGTAGATGTGAGAGTCATTGCAGCTACCAATAAGGACTTAAAAAGTATGGTGGCGGCACAGACCTTTAGAGAAGATCTGTACTTCCGGCTAAATGTGGTTGAGCTTCAGTTGCTGCCTTTGAGGGAAAGGCGCGAGGACCTGCCCTTTTTGGTAAAGACTATTTTGACTAAACTGTGCCAAAGGTATGAACTGCCTTACCCGGAAATAGACCCGAAAGCATTTCAACTCCTGCTTCGTTATCAGTGGCCGGGAAATGTACGGGAGTTGGAGAATGTCCTGGAAAGGGCCCTGAACCTTTGTACCGGCAATAAAATCACCATGGAGAATTTGCCGGATAGCCTCTTTCAGAAGACAGGTACAGAGCCTGTCAATCAGGAAAAAGGCCTCTTAAACACCTTGGTAGAAGGCCTGGAACGACAGTTGATTATGGATGCCTTGGAAGAGGCACGGGGCAACAAAATGGAGGCAGCCAAAAAACTGGGGATTTCCCGTACCGGTTTATATAAAAAGCTGGAAAGGTACGGACTGGAGTAAGATGCCGGTGAGTGTAAACTTCGATTACATATTAAGGTGTAAATAACCATTATAAGTGTTGACTTGGTGTACACGGGAATAAGGAAAATCCCCCTTTAACCCTATAATTTATAGAAAATTCAGAATGGCACCAAAATTGCAACGTATTTCCGTTAAACATTTTGAAGGGAGGCAAAACGATTGTTTCTGGAAGAGCTTTTAGCCATGCCAGGTGGGGAAGCCTTGCTGAAATGTATGCAATGCGGTACCTGTTCCGGTTCATGTCCAACCAGTTATCAAATGGATTTCAGCCCCAGGCGGTTGATTACCATGATTAAGGCAGGCATGAAACAGGAAGTGCTGAACAGTTCCGCCATCTGGCTCTGTGCGTCTTGCTATTCCTGTAGCGTAAGATGCCCGAGGGGGATTGAATTCACGGAAATCATGTATTTATTGAAATCCATGGCTATTAAAGAAGGAATTCTACCTCCGAAACACGACAGTTCGATTTTTTATCAGACTTTCAGTGAGATTGTCACTGAGACCGGGAGGATGAATGAAAGTAAGCTCATCACCAACTATGCCATGAAAACCGACTATACAAGGCTTTGGAAACAGTTTGCTCCTTTAGGGATGAAACTGATGAGAAGAGGACGAATAGCACTTTTCCCGGCTAAGATCAAAAACAAAGCGGAGTTTTCAGCTTTGATGAAAAAAGCCCTACAAGGGAGGGAAGCTTAATGTCCTACGCCTATTACCCGGGTTGTTCACTCCATTCTTCGGCCAAAGACTACGATCAGTCCATTAAGGCCTTGTGCAACATCCTGGGTATTCAGTTGCAAGAAATTGACGACTGGAACTGCTGCGGTGCTACGGCTGCTCCCTCTGTCAATCCGGATCTGGCATTGACTTTGGTGTTGCGTAACCTAGCCAGAGCCGAGGCTAACCATGAGAAGCTGGTTACCGCTTGCAATGCTTGTTACCTGGCTCTCCGTCGTGCCAAAGAACGAATTGATCAGTACCCCCAATTGAAAGCAAAGATGGAGGATAATCTTGAGGCGGCGGGGTTGGAATACCAAGGCCGGGTAACGGTACAGCATCTGCTGGAGGTGGTGGCCTCCCTGGAACCGGGAGTACTGGCCAAACAGATTAAAAAGCCTTTAACAGGCCTTAAAGTAGCCTGTTACTATGGCTGTCAATTAGTTCGGCCCCGATTTTATGATGATCCTGAAGATCCCAGGTCCTTGGATTGGTTGATGGAGCTGACGGGGGCTCAAGTGGTTCCTTTTCGCCATAAAGCAAAATGTTGTGCCGCCAGTTTAGCTACTACCAAGGATATGGTAGCCTGGAAAATGATTAAAGATATTCTCCAGGATGCACAACAAGAGGGAGCTCAGCTAATTGTCACCATTTGTCCCATGTGTCAAATGAATTTGGACGCTTACCAAGACCGGATTAATGCTCGCTTTAACCTCAATCTGGAGTTGCCGGTAGTGTATTTTACCCAGCTCCTGGGGTTGGCCTTCGGGTTGGACAGTAGGAATTTAGGTTTAGATAAGCCGGTGGTTTCTCCCCGGCGGGTTTTAAGCAGCTTTTTATAGGAGGTGTAAAACATTGGCCGAGAAAATTGGCGTGTACGTGTGCCACTGTGGTCATAACATTGCCGCTGTGGTGGACGTGGAAAAAGTGGCCCAGTATGCTGGGACTTTAGATAATGTGGTTATTGCTCGTGATTATAAATACATGTGTTCCGATCCGGGACAGGAGCTGATCAAGAATGATATTCGGGAACTAGGCCTTACCCGGGTAGTGGTAGCGGCCTGTTCACCTCGAATGCATGAACCTACTTTTAAAGCAGCTTTGGAGCGGGCCAGTCTGAACGGTTATTTGTTGGAAATGGCCAATATCAGGGAACAGTGTTCCTGGGTAACGGAAAACACTCAAAGTGCCACCGAAAAAGCCAGGTCCCTGGTCCGGGGGGCGGTCAGGAGAGTTTATTACCACCGGCCGATTGAGGAGCGGGTAGTTCCGGTGAATAAAGCCACCATGGTGGTGGGAGGCGGTATTGCCGGGATTCAGGCAGCTTTGCAGATTGCCGAGGCAGGACACAAAGTCTACCTGGTGGAGAGGGAAGCCAGTATTGGCGGTCAGATGGCTAAATTTGACAAGACATTCCCCACAATGGATTGTGCCGCCTGTATTTTGACCCCTAAAATGGTGGCGGTTGCCCAAAACCCTAATGTGGAACTGCTGACTTATGCAGAGGTACAGCATGTCGAGGGTTATGTTGGAAATTTTACCGTTACTGTAAAGCAAAAACCCAGGTATATTGTGGAGGACTTGTGTACGGATGCGGTGACTGTACTACCGCTTGTGTTCTGAAAAACAGGATTCCCGATCCCTTTGATGAAGGATTGAGCAAACGCTCTGCCGCTTATATTCCTTTTCCCCAGGCAATTCCTTTAAAAGCGGTTATCGATCAAGAGGAATGCCTACTTTTAAAGAAAGGTAAATGCAGCAAGAAATGTGTTGAGGCTTGTTCCAGGGAAGCCATTGATTTCAGTCAAAAAGAAGCCGTCCGGCAGGTAGAAGTAGGCTCCATTATCCTAGCTACCGGTTTCGAGCTGTTTGATGCCCGTAAAGCGCCCCAATATGGTTACGGCATCTATGAAGATGTGTACACAGGCATCGAATTTGAGCGGCTTACCAATTCTTCGGGACCTACTCAAGGTAAGATCTTGACCAAAAAAGGGGAAGAACCCAAGAGCGTAGCCATCCTGCACTGTATCGGCAGTAGGGACGAAAACTACCAGAAGTATTGTTCCCGGGTCTGCTGCATGAGTTCCGTGAAATTTGCTCATTTGGTGAAAGAAAAGACTGACGCGGAAGTATTTGAGTTCTACATTGATATGCGTACTTTCGGCAAGCAATATGAAGAGTTTTACAACCGGGTCCAGGAAGAAGGAGTTAACTTCATCCGGGGTAAAGGTGCCGAAGTGGCCCAAGTTGACGGCCAATTAGTGGTACGGGCGGAAGATACTTTGTTGGGAGCATACCGGGAAATTCCGGTAGACATGGTAGTGCTGAATACGGCTTTGGTACCCCGCCATGATGCGGAGAAAGTGGCTCAAATTTTTGGCATTTCCAGAAGTCAGGACGGTTTCTTCCTGGAATCGCACATTAAATTGGATCCGGTCACCACTTCTACCGATGGCGTACATATTGCCGGCTGCTGCCAGAGCCCTAAAGATATTCCGGATACGGTAGCCCAAGGTTCGGCTGCTGCCGCCCAGTCCCTGGCAGTCATCGCCACCGGCAAAGTGAAGATTTCACCGGTTTCCGCCTGGTCTGATCCGGATATTTGTTCAGGCTGTCGTACTTGTATTCCCCTTTGCCCCTTTAAAGCAATCAGCTTTGATGAGGGTCGCAAAGTGGCGGAAATTAATCAGGCAGTTTGCAAGGGTTGCGGCAGTTGTGCTGCCGGTTGTCCTTCCAATGCCATTTTTGTGGCCCACTTTAATAACCAGCAACTGCTGGCGGAAATCGAGGGGGTATTGGCATGAACACCAATTTTGAACCGAAGATTGTAGGCATTTTGTGTAACTGGTGCTCTTATACGGGAGCGGATTTAGCCGGTATCTCCCGGATTAAATACCCGGCTAATATAAAAATTGTCAGGGTTATGTGTACCGGTCGGGTTGATCCTACTTTTGTATTGAAGGCTTTCCAGCAGGGAGCTGACGGTGTCCTGGTCAGCGGCTGTCATCCCGGGGACTGTCATTACGTGGACGGCAACGTCAAAGCCATGCGCAGGGCTCCTTTGGTTACGGAGTTGCTAAAGCAGATGGGCATCGAGGAGGAAAGATTTAAACTGGTCTGGGTATCGGCTTCCGAAGGGGAGAAATTTGCCAAAATCGTGGAAGATATGGTATCAGATTTAAAAAAGCTGGGACCCTTGGTGCCCGTAGGAGGTGCGGTCAAGCATGCCTAAAATCAATCTGGCGGTCTACTGGACAGCAGCCTGCGGGGGCTGTGACGTAGCCATTCTGGATACTCAGGAAAAGATTTTACAAGTAGGGGAACTGGCCAATATCGTGCTGTGGCCCCTGGCTACCGACGGTAAATATGCGGATTTGGACAAATTCAAGTCCGGGGATATAGACGTGTGCTTGTTTCACGGCAGCATTCGCCTGTCTGAGCAGGAAGCTATGGCCCGGCTTCTCAGGGAAAAAAGCAAAGTGTTAATCGCCTTTGGTGCCTGTGCTGCTTTTGGGGGCATACCGGGGTTGGCAAATTTTCACAGGCGGGAGGAGATATTCCACCGGGCATATCATGAGACACCTTCCACCAGCAATCCTAACGGAATAATACCGGAGACTCAGGTTCGGGTGCCGGAAGGAACTCTCACACTGCCGGAATTTTACGATCAAGTTTACAGCCTGGATCAAATTGTACCGGTAGACTACTACCTGCCCGGTTGCCCGCCTCCTGTACATTTAATCGAGGCAGCAATTGATGCCATCGCTACCGGGGAATTGCCGCCAAAAGGTTCCGTTATTGCCGGGGACAAGAGCTTGTGCCACGAATGTCCCCGGGAGAAACAAGAGAAAAAAGTGCAAGGATTTAAGCGACCTCATGAAGTGATGGTCGATCCTAACCGGTGCCTCCTGGAGCAGGGGATTATTTGCAACGGTCCTTCCACCAGAAGCGGTTGCGGTGCCCGCTGCACCACGGTTAATATGCCTTGCCGGGGCTGCTTTGGCCCGGCTCCCGAGGTGTTGGATCCGGGGGCTAAACTGGTGAGCAGTACTGCTTCTATCATGGATGCCAATGACGAAGCTTCCGTAGCTGAAATGATCGGCACCGTAGTTGATCCGGCAGGTCTATTCTATCGCTTTGGCTTGCCCAGTTCCATGCTCCAAAAGAAACGCCAAGGGGGGAAGGTATCTTGAAAAAAATCAGCATCGACCCGATTACCAGGTTGGAAGGCCACGGTAAAATCGATATTTTTCTCAACGATCAAGGGGATGTGGCCAATGCCTATCTTCAAGTCCCTGAATTAAGGGGCTTCGAAAAGTTTTGTGAAGGTCGTCCCGCGGAAGAACTGCCCCGGATCGTGCCCCGGATTTGCGGTGTTTGCCCGGTGTCCCATCACCTGGCTTCCACTAAAGCCGTCGACGGAGTATGGCAGGTAGAACCTACTCCGACAGCCAAAAAACTCAGGGAATTGATGCTTTCCGCCCATATCGTTCACTCCCATACAGCCCATTTTTATGCCTTGGCGGCGCCGGATTTTGTAGTGGGACCTGATGCTAAACCTGAGGAAAGGAATATTCTTGGGGTTGTGGCCAAAGTAGGCTTGGAGGCCGGCAAAGAGGTAATCAAAAACAGGGGTTATGCCCAGTCCATCCAGGCAATTCTGGGTGGCAAGGCAACGCATCAGGTCAACGGCTTGCCGGGAGGGGTCAGCAAAGGATTGACGGAAGAGGAACGCAAGGAAATCGAAGAGAAAGCTATATCCATTGTGGAGTTCGCCAAGTTTTCCCTTAAGCTGTTTGAAGATATTGTGCTGAAAAATAAGGCTTATGTGGACTTAATCCTAGGCGATGTCTACAAAATTAACACCTATTTTATGGGAATGGTGGATGAGCAGAATAGAGCCACTTTTTATGACGGCAAGGTTCGGGTAGTTGACCCGGAGGGAAAAGAATATGCTAAATTTGCTCCTGCCGATTACCTAGACTATGTTGCAGAGCAAGTGGAGCCATGGACTTATTTGAAGTTTCCCTATTTAAAGAAAATGGGTTGGTCAGGCATGAAGGAAGGAGTAGGCGGAGGTATTTACCGGGTAGGCCCGCTAGCCCGCCTCAATGTCTCCGATGGCATGGCTACTCCTTTAGCTCAGGAGGCCTATGAAAAATTCTTTGCAACTTTAGGAGGCAAGCCGGTACAGGCAACTTTGGCCTATCATTGGGCCAGGCTAATTGAGCTGATCTATAACGCAGAAAGGCTGTTGGAACTGGCCAGAGATGAGGAGATTACCGGTCCCGACATCCGGCGGATACCGGATAAAACCCCATCGGAAGGGGTAGGTATTGTTGAAGCTCCCCGGGGCACTTTAATCCACCACTACCGGACTGATGAGCAAGGATTGGTGCAAAAAGTTAATTTGATCGTATCCACCGGTCACAATAATTCCGCTATGAATATGTCGGTAAAAAGAGCAGCTCAGGGTTTAATCAAAAAGGGTAAAGTGAATCAAGGACTGCTGAACATGGTGGAAATGGCTTTCCGGGCTTATGATCCCTGTTTGGCTTGCGCTACCCACTCCCTGCCCGGACAGATGCCCTTGGAGATCCGGATTTTTGATGAGGAAGGTCAATTATGTCACAGCCTGCGGCAGTAATGGCCCAAAAGACTATAGTGATCGGGCTGGGTAATCCTATTTTGGCTGATGACGGGGTGGGGATTGTTACCGTGGAAAGAATAGCCCAACAGGTAGAACATCCCCTGGTTGATTTTCAGTGGTGCAGCCTGGCGGGTTTCGAACTGCTGGATCTGCTGGTGGGGTATGACAAGGCCATCATCGTGGATTCCATCAAAACAGGCAAATATCCTGTGGGACAGGTGATGGAGCTGGAAGCTGATTCGTTAATGTCTACCGTGCGGTTGGCCTCGGTCCATGATATTAATCTGGCTACCGCCCTTGAATTAGGGAGGATGCTGGCGTTGCCGGTCCCCGCTGAAATTACCATCTACGTAGTTGAAGTAGCTGATAATACTACTTTTCGGGAAGGCTGCTGCCGGGAAGTGGCAGCAGCCGTTCCCCTGCTTGAAAAAGCGGTGATCAATTTATTGACGGAGCGATATGAGGACTTGAGCGTCAAAGGTGGTGTGGCTCATCATGCATGAGCTGGCTTTGGCACAGGAAATGCTGGTGATCCTAAATGAGGAGGCTGCCAGGCACCGGTTGAAAAAAGTTACCGGTATTACGTTGGAGGTAGGGGTTTTGGCCAATGTGGTTCCTGAAGCACTTTCTTTTGCTTTTGAAGCCTTGACCGGAGATACCATTTTTGAAGGGGCGACGTTAGTCCTTCATAAGATTCCTGTAAAAGCTGTATGTCAAGACTGCGGGGAAAGTTACACCGCTCTTCAAATACCTTTTTTTTGTCCTCAATGTAAAAGCAATAAGGCTAGTATCCTGGCAGGCACGGAACTGCACATAGTGAACTTAATGGGGGAGGCACACGATGATTATTGATCTCAACCGGAAAATGATGGAGTCAAACGATACCGTTGCCGCCGATAACAGACAAAAATTCCGGCAACACCAGGTAAAAGTCATCAACCTACTTGGGTCTCCCGGGGCCGGCAAAACCAGTTTTTTGGAAGCTACTTTGGCGGCCTTGACCCGTAATTACAAAGTAGGTGTGATTGAAGGGGATTTAGCCACAGCTTTGGATGCAGAACGGATTGCCAAGCTCGGTGTTCCTGTGGTCCAGATTAACACCAAGGGAGGCTGCCACTTAGACGGAGCCATGATCAGAGAAGTTTTATCCCAATTTGATTTAGCTTCTCTGGAACTGTTAGTGATTGAAAACGTAGGCAACCTGGTTTGCCCGTCAACATTTGATTTAGGGGAAGACCATAAGGTAGTTGTGTTAAGTGTAGCGGAAGGCGGAGATAAGCCTGTAAAGTATCCCCGTACTTTTCTGGAGGCTTCGGCAGTCATCATAAATAAAATTGATTTGTTACCTTTTACGGATGTAGATTTGGAGGCTCTGAAAAATGACTTACTGTCTATTAATCCCAATTTGGAGCTGTTTCCTGTCTCCTGCCGGGAAAAGCAGGGATTGACTCCGTGGTATGAATGGCTGCAGGCTCAGTTGAAACTGCCCGGAGAGGAGCCCGGTTCCCATGGACTATAAGTGGAAGGTATTCCGGTTGGAAAAGATTGTTCCTCCGGTGTTAGCCGTGGGAGCCGAATTGAAAAACACTATTTGCCTGACCAAAGATAATCAGGCTTATCTCAGTGAACCATTAGGCGATCTGGAGAATTATCAGGATTTCTGTCATTTTGAAAAGGCAATAGTTTCTGGGCTGGAAATGCTGGGGATTGAACCGGAACTCATTGCTTACGATCTGCATCCCGATTATTTGTCTACGAAGCTTGCCATGGACTTTAAGCCGGAGCTTTCTCCGGTCGGGGTTCAGCATCATCATGCTCACCTTGCGGCTTGTCTGGCAGACAACGGGACAAAAGGCCCTGCCATCGGTGTTACTTTTGACGGTACCGGTTATGGTTCGGACGACTGTATCTGGGGTGGCGAGTTTTTGGTAGGCAGTGAAACGGGATTTCAACGATGGGCCCACCTGGCCTACCTGCCTCTGCCCTCGGGCAGTATGGCTATCCGGGAGCCTTGGCGGATGGGGGCCCAGTATCTTTTTCAGGTCTTTGGGGACAGAATGGGGGATCTTTCCCTTAAGTTTGTTGAGGAACTGCCGGACAATTGGTCCCTGTTACAGCAGGCGACAGCAAGGGGGATTAACGCTCCTCTAACCAGCAGTTGTGGCCGGCTATTCGACGGGGTTGCGGCTGTGGTATTACCAAAACTGGGCCAGGTAGCCTTTGAAGCTGAAGCTGCCATCAGTTTGGAGCGGATTGCAGAGCCTGAGGAGACAGGGAAATATGCTGTGGACATAGGTTGCGATCTGCCTTTTCAATTGGATTGGTATCCGTTATGGGAAGGAATCGTGGCAGATCTTGAGGCCGGCCTCAGGGCCGGCGTGATCAGTGCCCGGTTTCATAACACCCTGGCCGGAATGATTGTAGAGGTATGTCTTCGCATTAGGATGGAAACGGCAATCAATCAGGTTGCCTTGACAGGAGGTGTATTTCAAAATCGATTTCTGCTGCAAAAGGCGGTGGAAGGTCTGAACAAAGCAGGCTTCAAGGTGATGCTTCATGATCGCCTTCCCCCCAATGACAGCGGGATTGCATTAGGACAGGCGATGATAGCTGCAGCAAAGGAGTGATTGTTTTGTGTCTCGCAGTACCGGGGAAAATCATCAATATTGACAATGGATTAATGGGGGAAGTTGATTTCGGGCATTTGCGGACTAGGGCCAGCCTGCAATTGGTACCGGAGGCTCGCCCGGGTCAATGGGTCTTGATTCATGCCGGTTTTGCCGTACAACTGCTGGATGAAAATGAAGCTCAGGAGACTCTGGCACTATTAAGGGAGTTATGTGAGTATGAATAAAGAACTACGGGACCCCCAGGTTGTGGGAAAACTTCTATCAAAAATTGAAAGCCTGTTGGCTGAACCGGTTACAATTATGGAGGTCTGTGGCACCCATACCATGGCCGTTTTTCGCCACGGTCTCAAAAACATGCTGCCGGAACAATTGAAACTACTATCGGGACCGGGATGTCCTGTATGTGTTACTTCTGATTACGTGATCGATACGGCCCTGGAAATTGCTAAGCAGCCGGGGGTTTTGTTGGCTACCTTCGGGGATATGCTGCGGGTACCGGGGAGCAGCGGCAGCCTGGCAACATTAAAAGCAGCAGGGGCCAATGTTAAAGTAGTTTATTCCCCTTTGGAGGCGGTTAAGCTGGCTGAGGAAAATCCTTATCAGGAAGTAGTGTTTTTTGCCATTGGCTTTGAGACTACGGCACCGATGATCGCCGCTTCGGTTTTAACGGCTCAACAAAAAAAGATTACCAATTTCAGTATCGTGGGAGCCAATAAAACCATCCCGGGAGCTTTGAGGGCCTTGCTTTCCTCAGAGGAACTTCAAGTAGACGGTCTGCTATGTCCCGGCCATGTAAGTGCCATCATCGGTACCGAACCTTATCAATTTATTCCCCGGGAATTAGGTATTGGGGCCGTAGTTACCGGTTTCGAACCGGTAGATATTCTCCAAGGAATATATATGCTGCTCAAGCAAATACAGGAAGATAGCCCTAGTGTGGAGATTCAATATCGTCGCTGGGTGTCTGCTTCCGGCAATCCCCAAGCTTTAAAAATGATGGAACAAGTCTTTGCCGCTGACGGAGCCCACTGGCGGGGATTAGGCTATCTTCCCGGAACGGGATTGACATTAAGACAACAATATCGCCAATTCGATGCAGTTTGGCGGTTTAATATAACAATAGAAGAGAAGCCTACCAAAAAAGGCTGCCGCTGCGGCGATGTCCTGCGAGGGGTAATTACCCCTTTGGAGTGCCCCTTATTTGCTACGGCTTGTGTGCCGGAAAAACCGGCGGGAGCTTGTATGGTTTCTCCGGAAGGTACATGTGCAGCATATTACAAGTATGGAAGGTGACAGCATGGAAGACAGGATTTTAATGGCTCACGGCAGCGGAGGTAAATTGGCCAAACAATTGACGGAGGAAGTGTTTTTGCCGGCCTTCGGTAATTCTTTGTTAGCTCCCCTGGAAGATGCTTCTGTCTTTAGTCTTCCCCGGGGGAAAGTGGGAATGACTACTGATTCCTATGTGGTAAAACCTTTGTTTTTTCCCGGCGGGGATATCGGCCGGTTAGCCGTATCCGGCACCGTCAATGACTTGGCCGTCAGCGGTGCCGTGCCCATGTACTTAAGTGCGGGCTTTATTTTGGAGGAAGGCTTGCCCCTCAGCACTTTAAAACGAGTAGTTTCTTCCATGGCGGCTACGGCAAGGGAAGCGGGAGTAAAGATCATTACCGGCGATACCAAGGTCGTGGAAAAAGGCATGGCTGACGGTCTTTACATCAATACGGCGGGAGTAGGCTGGGTGGATGAACGGTGTCAATTGGGAGCAAAAAGCATTAGACCGGGAGATCAGATTATTGTAACCGGTTCGCTGGGTGAGCATGGGGTAGCCATTTTGGCGGCCAGGGAAGGACTGGAACTAAATCCTGAAGTGTTAAGCGATGTAGCCCCTTTAAATAAAATGCTTCAAGAGTTACTGGAAACGGCTCCCGGGATTAAAGCCATGCGGGATCCAACCAGAGGCGGTTTGGTAACTACCTTAAATGAATGGGCCGAGACTGCAGGAGTGGCGATTAGGCTAAAAGAAGAAAACCTGACTGTTTTGCCCCAAGTAGCCGGAGCTTGTGAACTCTTTGGTTTTGATCCCCTTTATTTGGCCAATGAAGGGAAAGCGGTAATCGCCCTGCCTGCGGAAGAAGTTCCCGCTGCTTTGAAGGTATTGCACCGGCATCACTATGGGAAGGGGGCCGCAGTGGTCGGTGAGGTCACTGGTGAAAGGCCGGGCATGGTAATCCTGGAGACCTCAATTGGCGGACAGCGGATCATAGACATGCTGGCAGGAGAACAACTTCCCCGAATTTGCTGATGTATTGACAGTTGACTGTATATTGTGAATTTGATATACTATTCACGTCATTACCAAATACTACTAGGCGTGGGGAGGCGAGACGGTTGGCTAAAGTATATAAATGGACTTACCGGGTTGAGATGGACAAATGTATGGCTTGTGCCGCCTGTGAGTTGGAGTGCCGCGACGGAAGCATTTACGTTTATGACAACATGGCTTACGCTATCAATGAGGAAGTTTGCACACGCTGTGCCCGTTGCTATAATGCGTGTCCGGTGGATGCAATAGTTAGAATTCCCAACGAAGCAGCTGTCTAGATTGAAATCTTTCGATCATTTCGAAATTATTACAGTTATATAACTTAGAAGAATTTACCGCCACGGTATAGTCGTGGCGTTCTTTTTTGTGCTATACTATCTTTACTATCTTTGACTTCTTATTTTGGTGGGGTGTTCTAATGTATAGGGTGCCTTTAAATGCTGTTAAGCCGGGCATGAAAGTAGCAAAAGGAATTTATACAAGTGACGGACAGATTTTAATTAATGCCGGTGTTACCCTGAAACCCCGTTATATTGAGCATTTACGGAAACTTGGTATTGCCGCTATTTATGTAGAGGACAACCTGGCGGCCGATGTGGTTGCTGACGACATTGTTGATGATGCCACCAGACTTGAGGCGACAAAAACCGTAAGGGAGTTTTTTTTGAAGACTCAACAATCCGGTAACGGCAGTTCCATCATGACTGATCGAAAGTTACAGCAAACTGTTAACGATATTATCGATGACCTACTCAGCAAGAAAGACTTAATGGTTAACCTGCAGGACATCCGGACCATGGATGATTATACTTTCGGACACTCGGTAAATGTTTGCATTTTAGCTTTAGTTACAGGGATAGCTCTCGGTTTTTCCAGGACCCAACTGAATCATTTAGGTATGGGAGCATTGATGCATGATATTGGCAAATTGAAGATTCCCGATAGCATTATGAATAAACCCGGCAAGTTGACCGAGGAAGAATTTGCAATTATGCAGCAGCATCCAAAATTTGGTTTTGAGATTTTGCGTAGGCAAGACGATGTGAGTTTGCTGTCCGCCCATATGGCCTTGGAACATCATGAGAGATTCGACGGAGCCGGTTATCCCAACCAGTTAGCCAAAGACGATATTCACCTGTTTTCCCGGATTTGCAGTGTGGCTGACGTTTTTGATGCTGTAACTGCAGACCGGGTCTATCGTAAGGCTTTTGCACCCCATGAAGCCTATGAATTGCTGGCCGCGTCAGGCGGCAGCCATTTTGATTATAAGGTTGTATCTGTTTTTCTGAGAAATATTGCCGCTTATCCCGTTGGAACCTGGGTTGAATTGAATACCGGGGAAATCGGGATCGTTATCGATACTAAACCGGGTTTTGCCACCAGGCCCAAAATAAGATTGGAATTTTGGCCCGGGGAAGTACGAGAGCCTATCTTTCCCCCTCAGGAGATTAATTTGGCAGCAGAGTTGGATCGTTTGATTGTCAGGGTAGTGCCTAGAGAAGAAATTGAACAGATTACAAGCCCTATTCTTAAAGTCGGTGGAAATAGGGTAAAATAGAAGTTGAGGTGAGGAATATGCCAACATATGATTTTACTTGTAAAAGCTGTAATCACCAGTTTTCCCTCTTTACTTCTATTAGCGGCAAAAAAGAGGCTAAATGTCCGAAATGCGGCAGCCAGGAACTGACCCAGCGGATGACCGGCTTCTTGTACGCTAAATCCGGTGGAGGCAACAACTCGGGAAGCTCCTGTTCCGGCGGCAGTTGCAGCGGCTGCTCCGGCTGTTAACAATTTAACATGGTGCGTATACTAAAAGGACCTCAAAGCATTCGCGCTCTGAGGTCTTTGACTGTCGACAATCAGATTTAACTGCGTCCTAGATTCTCAAACTTGTCCCCATCTTCATTCCAACGATTAAGACGTTCCCGATTATGGTGGGATCGGTTTGTGTTCTTTTCCTGTGGCGTTTCGTCCAGCAAGTTTTTAGCTATCTGAATGGGCATTGCCGAAACGGACTGGCTGATTTGGCTGACTTGTTGTAAAAAGCGGCCCGTTAAAGAGTCATTATCACCAACAACTTCCTGAGTCAATTTAAAAGGCAGTACCGTCAACTCTTCGGTTGCATTAAGACCTTGCTTGATTGTTGAAATGATAGACACTTGGATCCCTCCTTCACTGTTGCCTTTATTATGAACCTCTGAACGGTAAGTTATGTTTTTTGCCTTTGGCAATTTTCGTTAATTTTGAGAATAAAAATAACGAATCCGGTGGAAAATTTCTATTGACAGTGGGTTGCCGGTCTACTATACTATTATTTAAAATCTATTACACAAAAGCAATGACGGGGGCCATGTCAATTAATTTTTCCTAGGTTACAGAGAGCCGGGTAAGGTGCAAGCCGGTACCGGGAGTTAATTGGAATCTCTCCTCGTAGCTGCTTTAGTGAACGGCACTGATCTGCCCAGTAATTAAAGTCGGTGTTGGCGACCGTTACAACGCTATGTATGTTGACCATGCGTTAAGTTGGTTGTCTTTTAGGGCAACAAACAGGGTGGTACCGCGGGAATTTTAACCTCTCGTCCCTGGTAAGTGATTACCAAGACGAGAGGTTTTTTGATTCAAATAATTAGTCTTAGTCAAAAAGTATTTATTTAATTTAGGAGGGAAAATAAAATGAGTTTAATTATTTATTTGGACGGCCAATTCGTACCTGAAGAGGAAGCAAAGGTTTCGGTTTTTGATCACGGTGTACTATACGGGGATGGGGTATTTGAAGGGATTCGTGCCTATCATAACCGGGTTTTTAAATTACATGAGCATTTGGTGCGTTTTTATGAGTCGGCCCGGACCATCAACTTGAAAATCTGGCTGACTATGGATGAAATGCAGGAAGTAGTCTTGGAAACCTTGCGCCGTAATAATTTACGGGATGGTTATATTAGATTGGTGGCTACCCGGGGTAAGGGAGATTTAGGCTTAGATCCTAATAACTGTCCTAAGGCAAGCATTTTCTGCATTGCCGCCGATATCCGGCTGTATCCCGATGAATTATACCAAAATGGGTTGGCAATTGCGGCAGTGGCTACTAGACGTAATCTGCCGGAAGCCTGCAATCCCCAAGTTAAGTCTTTAAACTACTTGAATAATATTTATGCCAAAATGGAGGCTGCCCAGGCCGGAGTGCCCGAGGCGATTATGATGAATCAAGAAGGCTATGTAGTGGAGGCTACAGGGGATAATATATTCATTATTAAAGACGGGAAACTGATTACTCCCCCTGCCTATTTAGGTCTTTTGAAAGGAATCACCAGGAACACAGTGATGGAATTGGCTGAACAGGAAGGAATTCCTGTTTTGGAATCGGTTTTCACCCGTCATGATATTTATAACGCCGATGAATGTTTTCTGACCGGCACCGCTGCGGAGTTGATCCCTGTTGTCAAGGCGGATAACAGGATCATCGGTGACGGTAAACCAGGTCCTATTTTTAATAAGCTACTTGGTCTATACCGGGAACTGACCAAAGTTGACGGTCCCCGGATCTTTAAGGATGAGGAGTGAGCACTATGCCAAGTAAGGTTATGAAAGAGGGGCTGGAAAAGGCCCCTCATCGATCTTTATTGAAAGCATTGGGATTAACTAATGATGAAATCAATCGACCTCTGGTCGGTATCGTTAACGCTTATAACGAAGTAGTTCCGGGCCATATTCATTTAAACCAAATAACAGAAGCGGTGAAAGCAGGAGTTAGAATGGCCGGCGGTACTCCCTTGGAATTTCCCGCTATTGCCGTTTGCGACGGGATTGCCATGAATCATGAAGGAATGCGTTACTCGCTGGCTTCTAGGGAACTGATAGCTGATTCGATTGAAATTATGGCTAAAGCCCATGCCTTTGACGCTTTGGTCTTTATTCCTAACTGTGACAAGAATGTACCGGGAATGTTGATGGCTGCGGCACGGCTGAATCTGCCTTCTGTATTTGTCAGCGGCGGTCCCATGCTGCCGGGAGACCACCGGGGGAAAAAGGTTACCTTAACTACCATGTTTGAGGCAGTGGGTAAGGTGAGCGTGGGCACCATGACCATGGGGGAATTGGAAGAATTGGAGCAGGATGCCTGTCCTACTTGCGGCTCCTGTGCCGGCATGTTTACGGCCAATTCTATGAACTGTCTGACAGAAGTGTTGGGGATGGGATTGCCGGGTAACGGTACCATTCCGGCAGTATATTCCGCTCGGATCCGGCTGGCCAAAGAGGCGGGCATGAAGGTAATGGAGCTATTGGAAAAGGATATTCGTCCTTTGGATATTATGAAGCCCCAGTCTTTCCGCAACGCTTTGGCGGTAGATATGGCCATGGGCTGCTCTACCAATACGGCCCTTCATTTACCGGCCATTGCTCATGAAATAGGGATGAAGCTGGATCTGGAATTAGTCAATGAAATCAGCCGGGTAACACCTCATCTCTGTAAACTGGCTCCTGCCGGAGATACCACTGTCATCGAACTCCATGAGGCCGGCGGTGTGCCTGCGGTAATGAAAGAGTTGGCAGATAATAACCTGTTGGATGACAGTATGCTGACGGTTACCGGTGGGACTATCAGGGATAACTTGAAAAATGTAGTAGTTAAGGACTCATCTCTAATTCGTCCCGTGTCCAATCCCCACAGTCCCGACGGTGGCTTGGCAGTTCTTTGGGGGAATCTGGCTCCCGAAGGAGCAGTAGTGAAAAGAGGGGCAGTGGATCCCGCCATGTTAGTTCACGAAGGCCCCGCCCGGGTCTTCGATTCGGAAGAAGAAGCAGTCGATGCTATTTTAAATAAGAAGATTCGGCCCGGAGACGTGGTTGTCATCAGGTATGAAGGACCTAAAGGAGGTCCCGGCATGAGGGAAATGTTGACTCCTACGTCGGCTTTAACGGGAATGGGCCTTGATGATAAGGTAGCTTTAATTACCGACGGTCGTTTTTCCGGTGCCAGCCGGGGTGCTGCCATAGGGCATGTGTCTCCGGAAGCAGCTCTGGGCGGTTTGATCGGTTTAGTGGAAGAAGGAGATTTGATTAAAATAGATATTCCTAATCACTCTCTTAATGTAGCCGTTGGGGAAGAGGAACTTGCCCGGAGACGGGAAAAATGGCAAGCTCCGGCCCCCCGCATTACTCGCGGTTATATGGCAAAATATGCAAAGCTGGTGACTTCCGCCAGTATGGGGGCGATTATTGATGGCTAAAGGAAGTAATAGTACAAGTCGGAGCATGACCGGTGCCTACGTACTCCTGGAAGCACTGCAAAGGGAAGGAGTAGACACTGTTTTCGGTTATCCCGGAGGGGCTGTACTGCCTATCTATGATGCCTTATACCATACACCGTCTTTACGACATGTACTCACTCGTCATGAACAAGGGGCGGTTCATGCTGCCGACGGCTATGCCCGCTCCACCGGCAAACCGGGAGTAGTAATTGCCACTTCCGGTCCCGGTGCCACAAACCTGGTTACAGGGATTGCTACTGCTTTTATGGATTCGGTGCCCCTGGTGGCTATTACCGGTCAAGTGGGATTAAGCCTATTGGGCAAGGATTCTTTTCAGGAAGCAGACATTACCGGCATCACATTGCCTATTACCAAGTATAACTATCTGGTAAAAGATCCTAAAGAACTGGCTTATGTGGTTCACGAAGCTTTTTATGTAGCTACTTCAGGCCGTCCTGGCCCTGTCTTAATTGATATTCCTAAAGATGTCCAGGCTGCCGGGATAGCCTTTGACAGTTATCCACCCTCTGAATTGGAATTGCCCGGTTATCAATTGGTTGAAAATAATTTAGGGGAAAAACTCCAGCAAATTGTTGATGCCTTAAACAAAGCTCAAAAGCCAATATTATTTGTGGGCGGCGGTGTGATTAATTCGGGAGCTTGTGAGGAGTTGCTCAGGCTGGCGGAAAAAACAGGCATTCCCGTTGCCTACAGTATCATGGGTAAAGGTGCCATACCTGATAATCATCC
>JAAYOX010000024.1 GCA_012520135.1 Clostridia bacterium | reverse complement strand
CAGGCATATTTATTATTGGGGCCACGAATCGGCCAGATATTATTGATCCTGCCCTGTTTAGACCAGGACGGCTGGAGAAACAGATCTATATTGGTCTGCCTGATTTGGAAACCCGGCAGAAGATTTTTCATGTTTATTTGCAGAATAGGCCTGTCAGTGATATTAATACAAACGAATTAGCCCGATTAACTGAAAACCAAAGCGGGGCGTTTATTGAAGCAGTCGTGAATCGTGCTGCTACCATGGCCTGGAGAGATCAGCGTCCGATCTGCCAATACGATCTCAGAAAGGCAATTGCGGTACTTCGTTAGTGGGAATCCATAATTAAAGGGGCTGATGTATCTGACAGTTAGAATTTGGTGCGATGGTAGTCTTCGCCGGACTAAAATAGAAGGTACTAATAAAAACCCCCGGGCAGCATTTGCTGCCTGGTATACAGATACCGGACATTATTGGTACGACCAGATATATGCTAATAAATCCAGCGATGCAGAGCTGAGTGCCGTCATGGTTGGCCTATTCTGGGCCTGGCAGCAAGGCTTCGATAAAATATTAATACATACAGATGATCAGACCATTCCGGGTAACTTATACGGGCCAAACGAGGGCAAGGCTTTAGGGGATTTGAGGGCTCTTATCGAGTCCTGCGCAGCAGAAGTGAAAATAATTCATATTCACCGCAGCCAAAATGGTCAAGCACATCGGCTATGCAATTTGGCTTATCAAGAATATCTTACGGACAATAGATTTCCAAGAAAGATAAAAAGGAAATGGTCATACCGGTCCTTAAATGCACTAAAAGAAGCCCAATCGCAAGGATATATCAAAGAAGTAAAATTATTTAATGAAGAGATATCTATTGATGACAAAGCATCAAGAATGGTTGGACTGTAATGTTAGGACTGGAGCAAACCTTATAATATATGAGGGGGAGTGAAGATGGGCATTAAGCAGAGGGTAAACTTACTGATTCAGGCAATTGAGACAGATAAATCTGAAGAGACACTCAAAACTAGGAAGAAGCAAATGATTAAGAACTTACTGGAGAGCAGTCTTAAATATGTCCATATCGTTGTTATACAGGGAGTAGAAATACAAGTTGATAATGGGGATGGTGACCCACAACGGCTCCAGGAACTTGCCTCCATTGATCAGAATCGTTCCCGCGCCCATGATAGTATAATCGGTGTTATTAATGCGGTTAATCGAATGTGCGTCCATTATGAACTAGCTCCCATTTACCAAGGAAAAGAAACCCGAAGGGATATCGGGGATTTTACTTTGGAGATAGTGAGTGAATACTTTGCTGACAGACTTTAGTCCATTACTACGAGGTTTAGGTACAGCAGTATGCCTCCGGAAGCCCCGAAAAACAGCACTCGCCCTCAAGGGCGAGTGAAGAAACCCCGAAATTTAGGCAATCAATATTTATGCTGAGGTAAATTTTACTATTTAGCTGGGGTTTATGACAGAAACAAAACACCGCCCATTCATTAAGAGGTTATCAACATTGAGGTTAACAACCCTAGATATCCACAATCGGATTTAAGTCCGAGCGGGAAATCCTCCAAATTACCACGATCGCCATTTATGGTGAACGGGAAAAGCCCTAGATTCCACGATCGTCATTAATAACGAACGGAAAATAGCTGAGAAGATTTTTCGCCATTGATGGCGGAAAATAACTAGGTAGATTTTTCACACCGGAGTGTAAAATTCCCCGTAAAATCAGGGGCATTATGTTTTTCGTACCTTAGTACGAAGACGTGTTTTCTTCGTCAATGAAGAAAAACTTCCTTAACCTCGAACTTTCGGCACTACGCATTTATGCGGAGTAACTGGGTTAAGCTTAAATTCGCTGCCATGAATCTCAAAAATATGGCAATGTGGACATACTAAGCCCATTGTTTTCTCTATTAAATACTGCTCAATCCCAAATATATATTAATATTTGGGTATTATTGGATTTGTAAAGAAAAGGCCATGTTCAAAAATTGATATGCTCCCCTTTGAGTAGACACCTGAAATAACAAAAATCAGGACTACACAAAGGGGAGTTGTTTTATGAGGAGAAGTAAGGTTAATTGGGTTGATAAAGTTGAAGCCGTAGAGAAATACAAGCGAGGAGAAGGGAGTATAGAGAGTTTGTCCCTTGAATGCGGGGTAAACACCGCTAGCTTTCACCAATGGATATCTATTTATGATGCGATGGGGCCATCTGGATTAGCAGACCAACAGACGAACAAAAAATACAGTGCGGAACTTAAAATTGCAGCAGTGGAGGCTTACCTACGGGGTGGAGCAAGTCAAGCGGAGATATGTAAGAGGTACGGTATTCGCAGTAGAACGCAACTTCAGGATTGGATAAAGCACTATAATGATCATAAGGAGTTTCGAACGAGGAGAAAAATACTTATGACCAAAGGGCGATCAACAACGTTGGACGAGCGGATAGAAATCGTCAGCTACTGCTTAGCCAATGGTAAGGATTATGGAGCAACAATCGAGAAGTATGGGGTATCCTACCAGCAGATGTATAGCTGGGTACGCAAGTACGAGGAGAAAGGCCTAGACGGCTTAATCGACAAGCGCGGGAAACGCAAACCAGTGGAGGAAATGAACGAAATTGAACGGTTGAAGTTAGAGAACAAGATGCTCAGAGCTGAGAACAAGCAAAAGGAAATGGAGATAGCCGTGTTAAAAAAACTTCAGGAGATCGAAAGGAGGCGAGATTAAGCGGCGTCCGTCAGGAAAAGCTTTACCTGGCATAAAGGAGCTGCATGAGGAAGAAGGATATCCCATAGAAAACATCTGCAGGATCTTAGCCCTAAACAGGTCCTCCTATTACAAATGGCTTCATCGTGTCAAGAGTGCTAGAGAGCAAGAAAATGAAGAACTGCTGCACAAAGTAAGCTATCTCTACGCAGAATTCAATGGAATATATGGATACAGGCGATTAGCAGATGAACTGAATGCCCGATACCAGACCAACTACAACTATAAGCGCATATATCGTCTCACCCAGCTAGCAGGATTAAAAGCCGTCATTCGAAGAAAACGACCGGAATATCAGCGTTATACCCCGGAAGTAACAGCAGCCAACCTTCTGAACCGAGATTTTACAGCCAAAAAGTTGAATGAGAAGTGGTTAACCGATGTCACAGAATTTAGGTTCGGAAATAACGAGAAATTGTATTTGAGCGCTATTCTCGACCTCAGAGATAATAGTATTGTTTCTTATGCCATAGGCCGTCACAATAATAACCAACTAGTATTTGATACCTTTGATAAGGCGGCTGCAAAATATCCCAATGCCCGTCCCCTGTTTCACAGTGACCGGGGTTATCAATATACCAGTAAACTATTTAAGACCAAATTGGGCCAAGCAGGAATGAAACAAAGCATGTCGCGCGTTGGCTGCTGCATTGACAACGGCCCCATGGAAGGATTCTGGGGTATTATTAAAAGCGAAATGTATTACATTAACAGCTTTAAGGATTATGATAGTTTAGCAACAGCTATTGAAAATTACATATTCTTCTACAACAACGAACGCAGACAAAAGAAGTTAAACAAAATGTCTCCTATGACTTACCGCCAGTTGTTGGAAAACTCTGCGTAAAAAAACTGGACCCATTTACGAAGGTCCAGCTTTTGTTTTTTCACTTGTCTACTTGACAGGGAGCAGTTCAAATTTAAGAATCATGGCCTTTTTTGACAGTCTGTAACCCCTCTACGGAGGGATTTCTTATTTAAGACCTAAATCCAGCCATTTGGAAACAATACTCACTAATAAAGCGTCTAATTATCCAGGTATTTTTCGAAAACCTATTGGCTTTTTCGGGATACTTTGGTACTATTTATACATAAACAGCACACAATAACCAACGAGGAGTCAAACAGGGGTGGGGACAAAAAGTTTGATTTTTCGTCAGGGGTGAGGTGCGCCCTGAAATAACAACCAGAATTCGACAAAAAGCCTCGGCAAAAGCCGGGGCTTTTTTTATCATAAAAATGGAGGTGCTGCTGATGCAGGACACTACGAAAACATACACAGTACAGGAGGTAGCGCAGATTCTGCGGGTTCGGAAAGGAT
>JAAYOX010000267.1 GCA_012520135.1 Clostridia bacterium | reverse complement strand
TGATAATAAAAATACTTTCTGCTGCACTTTGAGTAAGTAGTTCAGCCGGATAAAGTATGCGGCCTATGATGCCTATGCCCACGGCAGCCGACAGAGAAATAATAACCCAGACCATGGCTATTCGCCTGGACATGGTCAATTCGGTAGATTTATTAATTGCCATGAATTTTAGCAGCACCTGGGGCATGCCAAAATACCCCAGTCCCCAGGATAAGGTAGAGATGATAGTTAAAAAGCCATAACCGGCCGCTTTACCGAACAATGGTTGGCCACTTTCACCTATCTGCTGCAAACCATTAACAACTTGAGGCTGGGCTATTCCAAAGAACTCAAAAAAACCCGGTATAGACTTTGCATTAGCAACAACTGCTCCTATACCACCGGCATGGGATATACCAAAAATCACTACCAGTGTCAGAGCAAAAATCATAACAACACCCTGCATAAAATCCGAGGCACTTTCTGCCAAAAACCCGCCGATGAATGTGTAGAGAACAACAAATATGGCACCGGCAATCATCGCATATACATATTTCGCACCAAATAAAGTGCTGAATAATTTACCCACAGTCACAAAACAGCTGGCAGCATAAACACTAAAAAATACAAGAATAAAAAGGGCGGCAATTATTAAAATAACTTTCTTATCTTCTCTGAACCTGTTGCTGAGAAAGTCCGGGATGGTAATGGCATCGCCGGCAACATGTGAATAGACGCGCAATCTCTTGGCTACAAAAAGCCAGTTTAGGTAAGTACCTATAGCGAGCCCGATTGCAGTCCATGCAGCATCACTCAGACCACACCAATAAGCAACACCGGGCAGCCCCATTAATAACCAACCACTCATGTCAGAAGCTTCCGCAGCCATAGCAGTTACCCATGGTCCAAGCGACCGGCCACCGATTAAGAAATTGTGGCTACTTTCACTAGCACGTTTTGCATAAACCACTCCAATTACTATGACCATGGCGATATAGAGTACCATAGCAATAGAAATCTGTACACTTGCTTCCACTGTTGATCATCCTCGCCTAATTATTTTATGGTACTTAAAAGCCGGTACATGATCAATGTATATTTATACCTGACTATGCCGACCTTATACAACACCTTTTACTATTGTAACGAAAACCCGCAATAATGTACAGACCGGAATTGATGAAACTTCCGGATAGGTCACCATACAAATTTAAATTATTGCTCCAAGCTAAAACAAATCGACAGGTGGGCATCAATAAACATATGCTTCCCTGTCGACTTATTATTTGCCCTTCCGGGAAATTCATTTGGCACAAAAGGCTTATAACAGGCACGGACTTTCATCGACAATTTCCACAATGTCACCGTTTTTCAATAGGGCGGCATTGGCCTCATCTATATCCACGTGCATTTCCAGAGTATACTTGTCGCTGACCCGTACCAATACTTCCGAAAACGTCAAAGCCCGGGAACCGGTGGTTCTTACGTTGACCCTGTCTCCGTCTTTCACGCCAAAGATCGCTGCACTGGCGGGATCCATGTGAATATGCCGCTCCGCAATAATTACTCCCTCTTTTAAAGTAACGGAGCCTTTTGGACCAACCAAGGTCACTCCTGCCGACCCGGCTAAATCACCGGAAGATCTGATTGGAGCCCTAACCCCGAGTCTAAAGCAATCAGACACGGAGATTTCCACCTGAGTAGTATTGCGAGCAGGCCCCAGTATCCTGACATTTTCGATGACCCCTTTTGGTCCCACTAAAGTTACTTTTTGTTCGGCAGCAAACTGGCCAGGCTGCGAAAGATCTTTAAATTTAGTAAGTTCAGCATGAGAACCAAATAAAGTATCCAGATCCGCCTGGGAAAGATGCACATGCCTGTTTGAGATTCCGATGGGGATACCTTTAACGTCCTGTCCCCTTGCCTCTCGACTCAAGGCCAGCTGGGCCATTACCGCTTCTGTTACTATTTTTACTAACTGTTCCCTATCCAACAAGTTCACCGCCTTCCTTTATCCCTTTGACAGCTACTTCTGCAGTTGGGCGAGGACTTGTTTGACGATATTGGCAATATCTTCAGTACTGACCTGAGTATTAACTCTGGGGGCAGTACAAGCATCCGGGGCTGCATTCAACCCGTAGGCCAGCCTCTTCCGGTTAATTAAATGCATGGGTGTAACGTTATCGGAAGTACTGGATCCTGCCATGGTACCACAGCCTAGGGTAAAGGAGGGAGCTAAACCTGTAGTTAAACCTACACCGCCAAGGGAAGCCGGTGTATTGACTAGAATTCTCGATACAGGTTTTCTGATAAACTCCCTGATGATTTCCTCATCCTGGGAATGGATAGCAAAAGTATGGCCTGCCCCCATCAAGTTAAGCAGGTTGATGGCCAACTGACAGCCTTCTTCCCAGTTCTTAACTACGTAATAGGCCAACACTGTAGTTAATTTCTCATATGAGAGGGGAAATCCGGGGCCGTATCCTTCCAGGGGTGCCACCAGAATTTTGGTTCCTTCCGGAACTCGAATCCCTGCCTTGTCGGCTATTACCATAGCACTACGCCCTACCAAGGTCGGCCTCATTCCACCCTGGGGTGTCATTACTACGTTGCTGACCTTTTCCACTTCATCTTTGGAAAGAATGTAGGCCCCCTGGGATTTTAGTTCTGCCTCTACCTGTTCTTTGATGGGCTCATCTACTAAAATAGAGTTCTCTGAAGCGCAGATTACTCCATTATCAAAAGTTTTGCCGGTAATAATATCACATACCGCTTTCCTTACATCGGCAGTCCTCTCAATAAAGACGGGGCAATTACCGGCCCCCACCCCGTAGGCAGGTTTACCGGAGCTGTAGGCCGCCTTAACCAGTCCCGGCCCTCCGGTAGCCAGAATGATCGATACATCATCATGCTTCATCAATTCGTTAGTAGCAGCCATAGTCACTTTCGGAAGACAGCTAATAATCCCCTCCGGTGCTCCAGCTTTAACTGCCGCCTCGTGAACAACCTGAGCAGCAGCGTTGGTACAACGAAAAGCGTTAGGATGAGGCGAAAAAACGATGGCATTACCTGCTTTCAAGGCAATTAAAGCTTTATAAATGACAGTCGAAGTAGGGTTGGTGGAGGGAATAATCCCCATTACCACTCCCATGGGGGAGCCTACTTCTATGACCTTATTGACCGGATCCTCGCTCAAGATCCCAATGGTCTTCATATCTTTGATGTAGTCATAGACACCCTGGGAAGCAAACACATTTTTCTTAACCTTATCTTCAAAGATACCAAACTTGGTTTCATCCACTGCCATCCGGGCCAGCCATTCCGCATTTGCTTTGGCTGCTTCACACATGGCCGCCACGATCCGATCTATTTCCGCCTGTGAATAGCTACTTAAGATCTGCTGGGCTGCTTTAGCTTTGCGGGCCAAATCCCTGGCTTCCTGAATGGAACTTAAATCATAATCCAGTGCCACATCTCACACTCCTTTCTTTAAGACTTTTCAGGAGCACTGTCTTTGTTGTATCCGGCTCTCGCCCGGGTAATTTCCTGTATCAATTGCTCTTTATTCGCCCGGGAAATCTCCCGGCCCTGAATCAGCATCGCC
>JAAYOX010000266.1 GCA_012520135.1 Clostridia bacterium | reverse complement strand
ACCCGTTCCCATTCCGAACACGGAAGTTAAGCTCTCCAGCGCCGATGGTACTTGGGGGTAGCCCCTGGGAGAGTAGGTCACTGCCAGAAATTTAATTTTTTTAAGCCAAGGTATTTGCCTTGGCTTTAGTTTTTAATAAACTACATCCTCCCAATCGGTGCTAATCGTGGGCTCCACAGAAGCCCGGAATTCAACCATTCGATTAACACCGATTTGTTTTTGTCTGTAACCAATTAAGGCAGGAACCCTGTCTTTTCGGTTCGTAATTGATCAATGGAAGTGATCATGGTAGAATCAAGCTAACATAATGGGAAACAGAGGTAATTTTATGCGAATTGCTGTGATTGATGGCCAGGGCGGGGGCATTGGAAAGAGGATAGTGGAGAGTATTAGGGCAAACCTATCCAATGAAATTGAAGTGATTGCTTTAGCCACAAATGCTTTAGCCGCTGCTCAGATGCTGAAAGCCGGTGCCAACGAAGGGGCAAGCGGTGAGAATGCAATTATTTACAATGTTGCCAGAGTAGATGTGATCGTTGGCAGTATTGCTATCTTGATTCCTAATTCCATGCTGGGTGAAATGACTACCAGAATGGTTGAAGCCATCAGTAGTTCCGAGGCAATAAAAGTTTTGATTCCCATCAACCGTTTGAACATTCATGTTGCCGGTGTATTAGACGAGCCTTTGCCCCATCAAATTGATGCTCTGGTGGAAAAGTTAAAAGAATTGATTAAGTGTCAAAAAGGATGAGAACAACATATGAATAAAAACATTGCTGAAGTCAGTGAGCAAATCGTGAAATGGATGCAGGAGGAGGTAAAGACAGCAGGGGGTAAAGGTGCCGTCTTTGGTTTGTCCGGCGGTCTCGATTCTGCTGTGGTGGCAGGGTTGTGTAAAAGAGCCTTCGATGCTGATGCTTTGGCAGTTATAATGCCTTGCCACAGTTCCAAGGAAGATGTTGAGCATGCTGAATTGGTGGCTAAAACTTTTAATCTTCCTTATATAGTGGTTGATCTTAAGAGTACCTATGATTTTATGGTTGAAGAACTGAAGGCGAAAATGCCCCGGGTAGCAGAAACGAGTCAAATTGCGCTGGCTAATATAAAGCCCCGTTTGAGAATGACCACCTTATATTATTATGCTGCCTGTTTTAACTATTTGGTGATGGGAACAGGCAATAAAAGTGAGCTGGCTATTGGCTATTTTACTAAATATGGTGACGGCGGTGTTGATTTGGAACCTATTGGTCACTTGTTGAAACAAGAGGTCAAGGAATTGGCCGAGTACCTATCTGTTCCGAGAGTAATAATTGATAAGGCTCCTTCCGGTGGACTGTGGGAGGGTCAGACTGATGAAAATGAGCTTGGATTTTCCTATGCTGACTTGGATCATTACCTGAAATATGGGGAAGCAAGTCCGGCACTTCAACGTAGAATTGAAGACCTGCACAGAAAGAGTGAGCACAAACGAAAGACTCCGCCTGTTCCACCAATTGTCCTGTAAGGTTATTGCCGCTTGGAACCGGGCTGTACATATGTTACAATAATTAGGTATAAACATCTGTCTTGTGAGGTGGGAGAAATGGCCGGTCATTCTAAATGGGCGAATATTAAACACAAAAAAGCCAAAGCCGATGAAAAAAGAGGTAAAATCTTTACCAAAATCGGTCGCGAATTAATGGTAGCCGCTAAAGAAGGAGGTCCCGATCCTGAGGCTAATCCCCGGTTGAAAACGGTAATTCAAAAAGCTAAGGCTGTTAACATGCCAAACGATAATATCATGCGTAATATCCAAAAGGCCGTTGGGGGCGGCGACAGTACAAACTATGAGGAAGCGGTCTATGAAGGCTACGGTCCCGGTGGTGTTGCCGTACTGCTCAACATTATGACAGATAACCGCAACCGGACAGCCGGTGAGATTCGTCATATCTTTTCACGCAATGGAGGAAGTCTTGGAGAGACAGGTTGCGTGGCCTGGATGTTTGACAATAAAGGGGTTATTAACCTAAAATTAAACGAAGGTGATGACCCTGATGCAATACTGCTAGAGGCTATTGAAGCAGGGGCAGAAGATGTTACAGTTGACGACGGTATCGCAGAAATAATTACTACCCCTGAAGATTTTGATACAGTCAGGGACACTCTGTCCGGTGCCGGATATAATATTGAGTCTGCAGAATATACCAAGATTCCCCAAAACACCATCGAAATAAATGATCCTGAGCAGGCAAAGCAAGTGTTAAAGCTGATGGATCTATTGGAAGATCATGATGATGTACAAGATGTCTATGCTAATTTTGATATTCCTGAAGAACTGATGGAACAATTAGACCAGTAAGGTTGCCGTGAGGCAACCTTATTTTGTATAAGGCCTAATCCAATTGGCAATAATATACAACCAAAGAGCCATTTGGAGGTAAGCCTATGACGGAAAAAGGCAGAACCACAACCGGCTGGAGGTACGGTCTTGTAATTTCTATTGTAATAGTTGCTTTTGCCCTGCAGTATTATTACCCGGTATCCGAAAAACAGCTGATGCCAAGCAGGAGCTTAAGTGCCGGTATTCATAATGCCGAGTCAGGTAAATGGGTGGCTGAATATCTTAAGTGTGGACATACCGTTATTATCGAAGATAACATGGATGCAGACCGGTTGCGTGAACTATTACAGCGTTCCCCGGATATCCGGTGGCGGCAGTCGGGCCAGACAACGGTGCTGGTGTCTACTAGGGATGACTATTGCCCGGCAGATGGCAGCCAAAGATACATGGGTGTCTGGGAAGATTACTTAGCAATTTTTAAAGGCCCTGCCGGCAATGGCGAACTGGAAAGAATCACTCAGATTAGAGTTGACAAATTACCCCTTGAATGGCAGGAACAACTGTTGGAAGGGAAATTGGTTTTTGAAAATGAATTATTGCTCTTGGAAGCCCTGGACAGCTTGGATGAATACCAATCGTAACACCCCGGTCAAGGGTGTTATTTTTGTTTGCAGGCGTGAAATCCTTAACTTGCAGGTTATAGCTTTTACATGTAGAATACTTAACGAGAGGTGACCCCGATGCGAATATTGGGTATAGATCCAGGGACTGCCATTGTCGGTTATGGTTTAATTGATACAAAAGGTTCTCAATATAAAGTAGTAGATTATGGCTGCATTCGCACTTCTGCGGAAGATAGTATTCCCGAAAGATTACTTCAGATTTTCCGGCGAATGCAACAGTTGATTGATGAATACCAGCCGGAATGTTTAGTGGTGGAGGAACTGTTTTTTAATAAAAACGCCAATACTGCTATGGCCGTTGGCCAAGCCAGAGGAGTTATTGTCTTGTCCGGCATAGACAAAGGCTTACCCGTATTTGAGTACACTCCTCTCCAGGTAAAACAGGCTATTGTAGGATATGGCCGGGCAGAAAAAAGGCAGGTACAGGAAATGGTAAAGTTGCTGCTGAATCTGGAGAAAAGGCCTTCTCCGGATGATGTTGCCGATGCTCTTGCCATTGCTATTTGTCACGCCCATTCCCATAAACTAAAGAGACTACTGAGCTAAAGGACGATTTGAGATGATTGGGTATCTCCAAGGAACAGTTATCGATGTAGAGACTGATTATGTTCTTCTGAATGTAGGGGGGGTTGGCTACCGGGTCATCCTACCTGCAAATTTAATGAATCCATCCCCGGCTATTGGGACGGAACTTCAACTTCATGTGGAACTGGAATTGAGAGAAGACAGTGTTACTTTGTATGGATTTAGGCGAAAAGAAGACTTAAAGTTATACCAGAAGCTTCGTTCCGTTTCAGGTATCGGCCCCAAGGTTGCCATCGGAATCATTGGAACTGCCGATCAAAGCCGTTTTATTCGCTCGATCCTCAATGAAGAAATCAATTACCTTACCAAGTTGCCCGGTGTTGGTAAAAAAACAGCTCAAAGACTGATTTTAGAGTTAAAAGATAAGGTGTCTTTACCGGAATACCAGCTAGACAGTAAAGTGCCAGACGGACCTTCGTCCCCTGTTATGGATGATGCCCTTGACGCATTGCTAAGTTTAGGCTATCTTAAGCCGGAAGTGCTGCCTTTACTGGTTAAAGGGCAAGAGTTACTGGGAGGTCAATGCGATACTCAGGATCTGATCCGGTTTGTATTGAAGGCGGCAGGCAAGAATAGAAGGAGGTAGAGGTTTGGAAGACAGAATGATGTCCGGAGAACATTTATCTCTTGACAGTGAAATAGAAGGGAACTTAAGGCCCAAAAGATTGGCTGATTATATAGGACAGGCTAAAGTTAAAGAAAGCCTCTCTATTTTTATTCAGGCAGCAAAACAAAGGGGTGAAGCCCTGGATCACTTGCTCCTTTATGGACCACCCGGATTAGGCAAGACCACCTTAGCTGCTATTGTGGCCAATGAAATGGGGGTTAACATTAAGACTACCTCAGGCCCGGCTATTGAGCGTGCCGGAGACCTGGCAGCTATAATAACGAATCTCGATGAGGGAGATATTTTATTTATTGATGAGATTCATCGTTTAAACAGGCAGGTGGAAGAAGTACTTTACCCTGCTATGGAGGACTTTGTCCTGGATATCGTATTAGGTAAAGGTCCCAGCGCCAGAAGCATCCGCTTGGATCTTCCCCGTTTTACCCTAATTGGTGCCACTACCAGAGCCGGCCTATTAACCTCACCTTTAAGGGACCGGTTTGGTTTAATGAATAAACTGGAGTTTTATTCCCCGGAAGAACTGGTCCAAATAGTTCTTCGTTCTGCATCAATACTGGAAGTGAGTATTGACAAACTTGGTGCTTATGAAATAGCCTGTCGTTCCAGAGGCACTCCTAGGATAGCTAACCGGCTGCTAAAGAGAGTGAGAGATTTTGCTCAGGTACTAATGGATGGTAAAATTACTCAAGAAGTAGCCAAAGAAGCACTGGCTATGATGGAGATCGATGAAAAAGGTTTGGACAAAACAGACCGGCAAATGCTGACTACCATTATTTCCAAATTTGGCGGCGGTCCGGTGGGGTTGGATACTTTAGCTGCTACCATCGGTGAAGAAGCTACTACCGTGGAGGATGTTTATGAGCCTTATTTATTGCAGCAAGGATTTTTACATCGCACACCCCGCGGGCGTGTAGTAACCCCTTATACTTACCGGTATTTCGGTTTGGAAATCCCGGAAGATGCAGAGGGGCAGACAGTTTTGGATGATTATCTTAAACCTCTCTCATAAGTTGCTGCGGAGAGGTTGGCAAATTGAAAGCTTGCAGTGGCAGAGGAGAGGATAAGATGGATGACAAGAATATGTCCATAGTAGAGCATTTAGCGGAATTGCGTAAGGTATTAATAATAAGTATAATAGCCATAATCACCGGCGGTATAATTTGTTTTTTTGTCTGGGGCGATCTTCTTTTCGATATAGTTACCGATCCCCTTGCCGAATTTGATGTGTCTTTAGTTTATATCAGTATGACTGAAGCCTTTATAACCAAAATTAAGATTTCTTTAGTTGCAGGTACTGTTTTGGTTTCTCCGATCGTTTTTTGGCAGATCTGGAGTTATATTGTTCCTGCACTCCATCAGAATGAAAAGAAAATAGTACTGACTTTATTACCTGTTTCCATTGTGCTCTTCATATCAGGCATTCTATTCGCATACTTTACCGTCTTCAGATTTGCAGCCGGGTTTTTGTTGTTGGTTGCCGGCGAAGGCCTGGAAGCAATGATTTCCGTCAGCCGGTACGTTTCTTTCCTTTTAGGTTTTTTACTTCCTTTTGGGATTATCTTTCAAATGCCTTTGGTGATCCTTTTCCTCACCAGAATTGGTGTGGTTACCTCTGCCAAGTTAAATTCTTATCGAAAATACGTTGTTTTTCTTAGCTTTGTAGTGGGTGCTGTTTTGACGCCGACCCCTGATGTTGTTTCCCAACTGTTTATGGCGGGTAGTTTGATTATTCTCTATGAAGCCAGTGTTTTGGTATCCAAACTGGTAAAGCCGAAAGTTGTTGATTATGAGGATGATCTTGTAAAAAGCCCGGATTCCGAATGAGGTGATACACATTGGATGCTGCTATGATCATTTTGGCCGGTGGCAAGAATTCTCGCATGAAGAAAGAAAAGGCTTTTCTTGCTGTGGATGATCAACCTATGATTGAAAAAACTATCGCTAATGCAAAAGGCTATGTTAACGAAATTATTGTAGTGACGAACCGCCCGGAGGCATATCAGTACTTGGATGCAATTGTGACCACTGATGTTATTCCTGGTCAAGGCCCATTATCCGGTATTCACGCCGGTTTGTTGAGAACCTCCGCTCCTTGTGCCTTTGTGGTTGCCTGTGACATGCCCTTTATCAGTATGGACTTGGCCCGCCGGATGTGGCAGGAGCTGGACCATTATGATGTGGTTGTGCCTTCCATGGGAGGTGGACTTCAACCTCTTCATGCTGTCTACAGCAGTGATTGTATTTCCGTTATCGAAAAATATTTACATCAAAATGTAAAAAAAGTGACAGATGTGTACCGGGATTTGAGGATAAAAATAATCGATGAAAAACAACTTACCCTATGGGGCATAGATTCTTGGGTCTTCTTCAATGTGAATACCCCTGATGAGCTAGCGATTGCTAAGTCAGTTGCTGAGGAGTTGAATATGAACCGTGGGTGATTGGAGTATTTTCGGAAGAATACTGGTTTTTATTGGCGTGGGGCTGGTTATTCTTGGAGCCCTTATTTGGGGAGTCAGTCGTGTTTTTCCTATTGGTAGGCTTCCGGGAGACTTTTTGTTTCAAAGAGAAGGATTTACGATTTATATTCCTATTGCCACTTCAATTCTGCTGAGCCTCATTTTAACATTGTTGCTCAATTTAATAAGACGTTAATAGCAAGCCACCGGTCTGGTAACATCCAGATGAAATAGCAGATTAGTGAAGGACTTTTAGGGCCCTTGTCGAAAAAAGTAAAAGTAAAGCTTATTCCCAAGGAGAGGGGTCATGCTTTCTTGAAGCTTTTTCGCAAGTTGTCTGTGGCTCTTGTCTTATTGGTTCTGGTGTTAGGCATTGCTTCAGAGTGTTTTGCTGCTGAAAATGTAAGAGTTCTTCTGAAACAAGAATTTAATAGTGCACAATTTGCTGTAGTCCAAGGTGAGTATCAACTGATCGATAGTGGTACCCGGTTGTCGGTAGCAACCCCCCTGCCGGGGGAGCTGTGGACCGTTTTTCGGGAAGGCTTGACTGTTAAGGCTCAGCGTGATGTTGACGGTGCTGAATTGTCCTTTACCGGTGACGTAATACTGGCAGCCCAAGGGCATAGAGAGCCTGTTTTCCGGTTCGCTAACAACCACTATCCCGGTGATCTCTATTTTTTTGGATTGAATGACAGGCTGCTGGTAGTTAACGCCGTTCACATAGAAGACTACCTATGTGGTGTTCTGGCACAGGAGATGGCTCCGTCTTTTCCTGTGGAGGCTTTAAAGGCTCAAGCAGTGGTATCTAGGACTTTAGCTTCCTATCGCAAAAGCGATTCACCATACTACGATTTAACGGCAGAGACTAACGATCAGCTCTACCGGGGGTATGGTCAGGGATTACCCGATGAAAGAATCAGGGCAGCAGTAGACGCTACCTCTGGTGAAAAAATCTATTACGACGGCTCCCTTATTGAGGCAGTTTTTCATGCCAACGCCGGAGGGATTACCGCTTCCAGTGAAATGATATGGGGAGGAAAAAGGCCGTATCTTCAACCGGTGGAATCCCCCTATGACGCTTACGCTTTGGAGTACCCAATTCAATCTTCAGGCTGGCCTGCTAATGCGTATGAATGGTCTAAAGCATACAGTACTACGGAACTGAACAACCGGATTGCTGACTGGAACAGGTCCCGTCCGGCTGAAGCTATTAACGTAGGGAATGTTTTACAATTGAGACCGGTAACAGAGCAGACTACCGGCGGCAGTTTAAACAGAGTCATGAGCCTGGAGATTATCGGAACCGGAGGTACGGCTACTGTATCCGGGGAGAAAGCAAGGCAGATTTTCGACCTGAAAAGCAGTCTTTTCAGTGTGGATGGGGGTACCGGATATACCCTGTTATCAGCTGGCGGATTAACCCAGAAGAGCAGCTTTTCTAATCTGGCAGTTGTAAAGGCCGGTGGGGAAATAACCGGTCTTGGCGCAGGTACTTTGACTGTTAAAGGAAGGAACCATACCGCAAATTTACAACCGAACATTGACGGTTTCATCTTTGCTGGCAAAGGCTTTGGCCATGGAGTAGGGATGAGTCAGTGGGGAGCCATTGGCATGGCTGCAGCAGGGTATAATTACCAGGAAATTATCCAACACTATTATAACCAGGGTAAATTTGACGGGAGATTACAAATTCATTGATAAATACGAGGGACTATGTTAACAAAAGACTTTGACTATGAGTTACCCAAAGAGTTAATAGCCCAGGAACCTGTTGAACCGAGGGATCGCTCCCGGCTAATGGTTGTGGACCGCCGGAGCGGGACTTTGGAACACCGGATCTTTGAGGAGATCATTACATATTTTAAACCTGGAGATGTTTTGGTAGTAAATAACACCAAGGTTATGCCGGCCAGGCTGTACGGAACCAAAGCTGATACCGGTGCCCGTATTGAAATACTCCTACTTAGACCTGCCGGTCCTGGACAGTACGAAGCATTAGTAAAGCCGGGAAAAAAAGTGAAGTTGGGTACCACCATTGTTTTCGGCCACGGAGAGCTGGTAGCTACGGTGGTTGATTATACACCCCATGGAGGCCGGATTCTTGATTTAGAGTATTCCGGTGTTTTAGAGGAAGTATTAGAAAAATTGGGGACTATGCCTTTGCCCCCTTATATCACTCATCAGTTGGATGATCCCAGCCGTTACCAAACGGTTTACGGCCGGCACTGGGGTTCCGCTGCGGCTCCTACGGCAGGTCTTCATTTTACGGAATCTCTTTTGACAAGAATAAAAGAGCAAGGGATAGAAATTGTTCAACTGTTGCTGCACGTGGGTCTGGGCACTTTCAGGCCGGTTGAGGCTGAAAAAATTGAAGACCATAAAATGCACAGTGAGTTTTTTAGGCTGGAAGCCGAGGCCGCAGAACGGATTAATCAAGCCAAGGTTCATGGAGGCAGAATCATTGCCGTTGGGACCACCAGTGTCAGGGTATTAGAAACCGCTGCTGAAAATTCCGGAAAAGTACGGGCCCAAGAGGGATGGACCGATATTTTTATTTATCCCGGGTATCGTTTCAAAACAGTAGATGCCTTAATAACTAATTTTCATTTACCCCAATCTACTCTGTTAATGCTGGTTAGTGCTTTTGCCGGGTCGGAGCTAACCCAACGAGCTTATGCAGAGGCGATTGCCTCCAGGTACCGTTTTTTTAGCTTTGGGGATGCCATGTTTATTTTTTAACATTATGAGGTGAAATACTTGGTAGCACAGTTTGAAGTGTTATATAATAGTCAAGAATCAAAAGCTCGTCTGGGCCGGCTGCAATTGACTCATGGTGTGGTGGAAACGCCGGTCTTCATGCCGGTGGGAACACAAGCCACAGTAAAATCTATGACACCGGAAGAACTGAAAAGAATTGGAGCTGAGATTATCCTCAGCAATACATATCATCTTTATTTAAGGCCCGGTCACGAACTGGTTCGAGAGGCAGGGGGACTTCATTCGTTTATGAATTGGGATAAGCCCATCTTGACTGATAGCGGCGGCTTCCAGGTATTCAGCTTGGCGGACCTGCGTAAAATCAGCCAAGAGGGTGTTACCTTCAGTTCTCATATAGATGGTTCGAGGCATTTCTTTTCCCCGGAACGTTCCATGGAAATTCAGATGGCTTTAGGTGCGGATATCGCCATGGCTTTCGATATCTGTTCCCCTTATCCTTATGAATATAATGAAGCTGCGAGAGATTTAGAAATAACCCTTGATTGGGCCAAAAGGTGCAAAGAATACCATTCCAGAGAAGATCAGGCTTTGTTTGGGATCGTACAGGGCGGCTTATATGAAGATTTACGTAAACGCAGTGTGGAAGAGTTGGTAGCTATTGATTTTCCCGGATATGGGATTGGTGGTTTGAGTGTAGGAGAACCCAAAGATTTAATGTATGAGATGCTGGAAGTAACCGTACCGCTGATGCCTGAGGATAAACCTCGCTATTTGATGGGAGTTGGTTCACCTGACTGTTTAGTTGAAGGGGTCCTGCGGGGTGTAGATATGTTTGATTGTGTCTTACCTACCAGGATTGCCCGGAACGGCACCTGTTGGACCAGTGAGGGGAAAGTAACCGTGCGCAACGCTCGTTATGCCAAAGATTTTGGGCCATTGGATCCTAACTGTGATTGTTATACTTGCCGGCATTATTCCAGGGCCTATATCCGCCACCTTTTTAAAGCGGAAGAAATATTAGGACTTCGATTAACTACCATTCACAACCTTGCTTATTTAATCAATTTAATGCATCGAGTGCGCGAAGCAATTAAAGAAGAGAAGCTGGAAGCATTGGCAAAAGAAATTCGTGGGCTTTATCCGAATTAAAGGAAATTGATCAAAGTACCACGAAATGTACATACCAATAATTTCAAGAAAGGACGTTGATAAGATGGATGGACTTGGTCAATGGGGAGGTACAATCATTTATTTAGCGGTCTTTTTCGGTATCATTTATTTCTTAATGATTAGACCGCAGCAGAAGCAGCAGAAGCAACGGGTTGAAATGTTGAATTCTGCTAAGGTAAACGATCGTATCGTTACTATTGGCGGCATTCACGGTCGCATAGTCAAGATGACGGATGACATGATTACCCTCCGAGTTGCCGACAAAGTAGAAATTGAAATGGATAAAAACGCCATTGGCCGGATTGCCGGCAAAGAAAAATAAGCCCAACTGAGGGCTTTTTTCTTTTAGTTGCAAAAGAACTTAGTAATAGACAATTATCGCTAAAGGAATTACCTTAAGAATGTCCAATTGATTTTGTAGTCCATATTTTTCCATAGGAGTGATTACATGTCTTGGTTAGCCAAATTATTTGGCTTTACAGAAGAAGCAGCGGAAAAATTTGCAAAGGACTACGCTAAAGCAACAGCCTGGGGTATTACGGTAGACGAAGCATGGAATCACACTGAGAATCAAGCCTTTCTTAATCTGGAAAGGACAGGGGAGGGAGGTTAATGATTAGGCTGTCCAGAAGCAAAACTGTAATTAAAAGAGGTGATCTATTCTCCCTCCGTTTGGGGACCGGCCATGAAGATGGGCTGGATTATTATCGTCCGGTTTTGGTGATTCAAAATGATATTGGCAACCGCTATTGTAATTCAGTAATTGTAGTGCCCTTATCTTATAAACTGAGAGGCAAGCATTTGTTTTTCGGCGTTTTGATAAACAGCACACCTGAAACAGGCCTGGTGCAGGATGCTGTGGCACTGTTATCTCAAATCAGAACGGTAGAGAAAAGTTACTTTTCCAATGACAATTATATAGGAAAAGTAGACAGGCCCACCATGGAGAAAGTAGATGAATGCCTGGCCTTAAGCGTAGGACTGAGTACCCTTCAAAAATTGCAAAACCGTAATGAACTTTATCGTGAATCTTCATGAGAGTAAGAAAGAATAAATTATCTCTATGTTTTCCTGAGCTGACGTGAGGCTCACAGCTACCGCAGTTTGCTGCCTAGGTCTTGTGGTGTCTTCATTGAAAATGGAAAACATAGAGCTTTTTTGTTTTAAAGGAAGCCCCCCGGTTTTTACCTTCATTGACAAGGGACAAGCGTAGGTTTATAATTTTTAGGTATGGTATTATTAACGTAGGTTAAGGAGGGGAACTCAGTGCAACTGGGGCGCGCAACAAAGCTTGCAGTAGTGATGATCGCAATTCTTGCCATTGGACTGACTGCCATAAAACCATTGCTTGGTTCGCTGGAATTAGGCTTGGATTTAAAAGGCGGCGTTCAAGTAACTTTGCAAGCAATTGAAAAGCCGGGGGAACGAATAACCGGTGAGCAAATGAAACAGCTGCAAGCAGTGATTAGAGAAAGGGTTGACCAGTTGGGTATTGCAGAACCCAGGATTCAGACAGCAGGTGAAGATAGACTGATTGTTGAACTGGCCGGCTTGGAGGACCCTGAAGCAGCTGTAGAATTAATCGGTAAGACGGCCATGCTGGAGTTTAAAAAAGCGGACGGTACAGTAATCTTACAGGGGAATCAGTTGAAAGACGCCAGAGCCGGTCATGATCCTCGTGACAATAAACCGGTTATTAATTTGGAGTTTAACGATGAAGGTGCTAAAGCATTTGCTGAAGCTACAACCGAGGCAGCCAGGTATGCCGATACCGATGATCCCAGAAATCGTATTGCTATCTTTCTAGATGGACAACTGATTTCCAATCCCGGGGTATCCGAACCCATCCCTAACGGTATGGCTGTAATTAGCGGTGGTTTTGAGGATTTTGACGAGGCAGCTAACTTGGCGGCACTCCTCCGTGGTGGAGCCTTACCGGTGGAAACTGAAGTAATTGCCAAACAAACTGTCGGACCTAGTTTAGGGATGGAATCGTTAGATAAAAGTAAAATGGCGGGTGTGGTAGGGTTAGCTGCCATTGCTTTGTTCTTGTTAGGTGTTTATCGAGTACCGGGCGTTATTGCTAACTTATCTCTAATTATTTATGCAGTGATTGTGATTGCTGCCTTGTATTTTCTAAATGCTGTGCTGACTTTACCCGGTATTGCCGGTCTGCTGTTGTCTGTTGGTGTGGCGGTTGATGCCAACATCATTATTTTTGAGCGGGTGAAGGATGAACTGCGAAACGGCAAAACTGTACGGGCGGCAGTAGAATCAGGTTTTAAGAGAGCATTCTTGACAATTGTTGATGCCAACGTTACAACATTGATTGTCGCAGCAATTCTCTATTATTTAGGTTCAGGTCCCATTCGCGGATTTGCCGTCACCTTAACTATCGGTATTGCCGCCAGTATGTTTACCGCCATCACCTTGACCAGATGGATGTTAAGGTTGACTATTGGTTCCGGCTTATTCAATAGCAACAAATATTTCGGTGTAAGGGGGTAGGGGGAAATGACTTTTACTTTCATGAACAAACGCAAAATTTGGTATGGCATCTCCCTGGTACTCCTGATCGTAGGACTTGTATCTGTCGGTTTACAAGGTATGAATAAGGGTATTGACTTTACTGCGGGAAACGTACTGCAGCTTCAATTTGAGGGAGAAGTGACTACCACGCAAATTGAAGAAGTCCTTGATGAACAAGGTCTTTCCGGTTATTCCGTTCAGGCTGCCGGCAACGCTTCCGAGTATGTTATCAGAACCAAGGAAATGACAGAAGCTCAAAACAAAGAGTTATTGTCAGCTTTTGAAAAAAAGTGTGGTCCCTTGGATATTAAACAAAACCAAAAGATCGGAGAAATTATCGGTAAAGAATTGACCAGAAACGCAGTACTTGCATTGGCCATCGCCGCGGTGCTGATGATAATTTATATTTCCTTTCGTTTTGAGTTCACATTTGGTGTGGCAACGGTGGCTGCCTTACTTCACGATGTTTTGATCACAGTCGGTATCTTTTCTATTTTTCAAATAGAGATAGACAGTACTTTTGTGGCTGCCCTATTAACCATTGTGGGTTATTCCATTAATAATACAATTGTTATTTTTGACCGGATCAGAGAAAACCTTAATTTCGATAAAAAACAGGTCTTGTCTGCTACTGTAGATACCAGTATTAACCAGACATTGGTTCGCTCTATCAATATTTCCTTGGCAATAATCTTTCCCCTGGTAGCTTTGCTGGTGTTGGGGGGCAGTACCACCAAAGTTTTTGCCTTGGCCCTGCTACTGGGGGTTATTATCGGAACTTATTCCTCCACTTGCATTGCCACTTCTTTATGGTATGATTTGAAGAACAAATTGGATGCAGGGAAACAATTTAAGCATGCCAATGCTCGCTAGCTGAAACCGGGCTCTACTGAAGCCTGTGATTAATACCGATTAGTAAGATGAAGATTATAAGCAAACAGAAACCGACCGGAAAGGCCGGTTTTTTGCTGCAGGAAATTGGCAATAGATGTCGAACTTAATCACAAAACCGTAGGGGAGTGTTCAACCTGATACAAGTGTATTGGATTGTGGCCTTGCTTTTCGCCCTTATCGTAGCTGTTTTTGCCATCCAAAATGCTGCAGTTGTTAATATTCGCTTTCTTAGCTGGCAATTTCAAAATATCTCTTTAGTATTAGTGATTCTCGGTTCAACTGCAGTGGGGGCCTTATTGTTCTTTATTTTAGGAACTATTAAGCAAGTAACGATGACCCTCAAACTTAGGGACGCGGAAGGTAAGATCCGCAAACTCGAAGCTCAGCTGAAAGAGCTGCAGGAACAGCAGCAAAAGGTGGAATGTCCGGAGCATGAGCAAGGCATGTTAGAGACTGACAGTAATCAAACTACAGCTGAATAAATTGTACAGAAGCGGCTATGACCGCTTCTTTTTTTGTT
>JAAYOX010000265.1 GCA_012520135.1 Clostridia bacterium | reverse complement strand
ATTCAAAGTCCACTTCTTGGGCTTTGGCTGAAAAGAGCTTCCTGATTGCATCATGGGATGTAAATCCAAGGAGGTCTACAATATCGCCGCAGTTTGGCAGGTCTTCACCATCCCTGTCATACAGGTTAGCATTTTGCTTGGTTAGTGATACCAGGTTCCCTACATTCAGACGGCCTTCCATTATCCTGTTCAGCAGGACACCGCCAAACAAACTGAAAGTAGGTAGTTTTGCAATGAATTCATCAATGGTCGGGAATAGGCTGGCGAATTGCTCTGTTAAAACAATGTTTTTTTTGCGTTTTTCTGATGCGTCGCCCTCTTTTTTGTCTAAAGCACCACCGCCATAAAGAGAATAGTACAGATCACGATTGGTTTCTGCCAGTTCTTCTTTGACAATACCTACGGTATCGAGGAACTCGTCAACTAAAGGCCGGCGTAATGTAGCTCTTAAAGCATTACCGGAAACATAGGGAACGCTGTAAACTTCTCCATAATAATTGACTTTCATTTTACGGAGACGAACAATATTGTCTTTTACTTCCAGCGATTGGGGTACCGGGGCTGTATGGGCAACGGGATCGAGGGTAATAAATTCACCTTTAAAAATCATTTACTTTTTCCTCCTTTTTTCTTCTTTGATTTCTTCGCTTCTATTTTAGGCATCAGCCTTGTCAGCAGTGGAAACAAAGGAGTGTCCCGGTATGGCATTAACATATTTGTTGCTTCTTCAAATACATCCGGGTCAATTTTATCAATGTTCCCTACAAAAAGAATGCGGTATAAATTTTCTGCCCCTGCTTCCAGGGTTTTTTTGCCTGTTTCGTAAATTTCATCAAAGTTTACCGGAATTACAACTGGCCCTGGGTCTGAATAGACTATCAAGGGCAAACTGTAGTTGATAGTAGTGTGGATAAGTAAGTGTTTGTGGTACATTGGGGGTGGTAGATTGATTGCTATAGGGAATTCCGGAGGATCAATTAGAATATTGACTATTCGCTCTTTTTCCTCTCTTGGATTAAATGGAATGTATTCATTTGGGGTTATAGCAAACGATTTCCCTCTAAAGCTTTTCAGCATAGTGTAGCAAGGTTGACAGGCATAGCCTGATGTTGGAGCAGCTAAAATATCATAGTTGGTAAATGTATTTGATATGGCATTGCTGATATTTATTGCAATGTCTTTTACTGGATTGTCTTTAAACAAACATCCGCATACAGCACAAACAGCATCTGGTTCCGGCTCTTCTGTTTTAGCCGGTAGCTTTGGGATGAGATTGGCGGCACTGTTGGCTAATGCGTCCCAAAGCAAGTGCGATACATGATGATATGTTTTGATGTCCCCTCCCTCCTTTCGTTATTGGTAATATAAAGCTGATTTACTATCAGCTTATCATTTTATTGAAGCATTGTCAACATTTCCTAGGACAATTTGAGTAATTACATGAAAAATCTCCCACCTTTGGGTTGAATGAAGGTGGGAGATGGATGTTAGCTGCACGATGGTAATACAAATAATGCAGATAAAGACCGGCCCAATCAAGGCTGCCGGTCTTACTTATTCTTATCCTTCAACTTTTCAATCAAACTGGCCACTTTCTCTCTTTGCTTGTTAGTGCTTTCCTGGTCTTTTTTAATTGCAATATGTAATATATCTCCTTCTCCAATGTTTTCTGGTAGGCAGTTTACCGGCCAGTCAACTTTAGTTTCTTCCTCGCCTACCAGCAGAACTGCAAGAGTATCTTCTATCTTGTCTATAACTGCTTTAATCTTCATTGCTGGCACCCTTTCTGCTATGGCTTGCAAACTTTACATGGAACATAGCCTTTTGCTTCGGCCTCTGCTTTAGTTTTGAACCAGATCTTATTTACCGGCTGAATTGATTCAGCGTGACGACAGTTGGGATAGTGGTACTTGTCTGATTTGATGCTGCCAACGTATGCCCCCTGATCAACCGGTGACGGTATGATCATAGTGCCCTGATCAGTCCATGGAGTAGTACTTACCGAATATGATTGGCCGTTAGTCTTGACTATAATGTCTCCAGATACATCGGTGCGATAGATTTTAATGTTCGCTTTCATTAACCTATCCAGCACTTCCTGGTGCGGGTGGCCGTAGGAATTATCTTTGCCGCAAGAGATGATTGCAATTTCGGGATTTACTGCTTTTAGGAATTCTGGAGTAGTGCTGGTTGAACTGCCGTGATGACCTGCTTTCAGTATTTGCGCCTGGGCATTGCTCAGGCCCTGCTCAACCGGTCTTTCTGCGTCCCCGGTCAAAAGCAAGGATATGGTTCCGTAAGTCAGCCTAAGTACAATTGATTGGTTGTTAAGGTCAGCCGGCAAGGTGCCCGGCGGATTTAACACGCTGATTTTTACGGACGGATCAAGGTCAATTGTAT
>JAAYOX010000023.1 GCA_012520135.1 Clostridia bacterium | reverse complement strand
TCACAAAGTCTTCCCAATGCTCAGAGAAGATTTTCCGTATAATTCCCTTCATAGACAAAACCCTACCACATCTACATTTGGGAAGCAATTAGTTTTTGAAAAATCAATATAATTTCCTAGGCAACAAGTAAAAAGCACGGTCGCCCGTGCTTTTTGTTTAACCGCCGATGGTTCTCCGCCGGCCCATGAGCCCTGAGAAAAACGTAACGATTTTTACAGGCCATGAAGAAACCTGCTTCTTCATTTGTCTACGTTCTTCATGGAGCCTGGCCAGGTTTCGCTGTAATTCCTTGTTGGCATACTGGAGACTCTCCAATTGATGAGTTTTGGCGATGACCTCTTTTTGTAGCCGTTCTACCTCCCGCTGCGCATCCTCCATTAACTGGTTAAGGGTACTCTGCAATTGCATGGCCCTGTTTTCTGTTTGTTCCAATTTCACTTTCAGCTTGTTTTTCTCAGTACGTAAAGTGACTAATTGTCCCCCTTGATGCTCTACATGTTCCAACAGTTCCTTTTGTTTCTGTTCCAGGATTGAATATTCGTTCCTCAACCTGTTGTTTTCCAAAGTAAGGTGTTCATTGGCTGCAGACAACTCTTCAATCTTGGCCTGGAAAAGAGCTTCCTCATGGCGGTGGTGGTTTTGGAGGTAATTCAATTCCTCCTCCAAGCCGGTTTTAATTTCATGTAAAGAATTGTATTCTTCAGTAGTAACAGCCACATGCTCCCGAATAGAGGCCAAGGATGCCAATATATCCTGTCGCTCTCGTTGCCAATCCTGAAATGCCTGTCGCATAGTTAGATTGCAATACCAGACGCCATGCTTGTCTTGCTCAAAATATGGATATTGCTCCAGCAAATCCACCAGTTCATCTTGGGTATTGCCCGAGATCAACTCTATTAAAGCTGTCAGGGTGTGAATGTCCAATCCTTTGGGATACAGCTGCAATATTTCCGTCACTACTTCTTCCAAAGGGCGACAAGTTGTACTGCAATCTTTTTTCAGCTTAACCAGCTTCTTCACTTTCAGCCCTTCGGCAAAGACCTCAGCTTCCCTTTCCCGGCTTGCCTTTAGCTGGATGTACCCCGGCTTTTGGGAACGGCTGACTTCCACTTTACTGCCCGGCTCCAAACCATACTCTTCGAACCAGGGGCCAAGACCGGCTAAAAACTTTTGCTCTTTTAAAAGCCATACTCCCAATTCCCCGTTGCCTGTGGGCACTTTCAGGTAGGCAATCTTATCTACAGGCTCAAATAACTCTACCATCCGTTTATTTAATCGCAGGACACCTTTTTCCAAATCCCATGATGACAGGATATATTCACGGCGGGAGGCATCTGCTTCTTCAATGATTAACATCAGTTCAGCTTCCTGGAGAGCATTGATCTCCACCTGGCGGATAAAGGCAAATTCGTCCGGAGCATTCAAATCACTGATTAAAGCATCCAGCAGGCTCTTCAGATACCATTGCCCCGGAGCCACCTCCGTAAAACGAGTATCTTTACTCAAAGCTTGCAGCAGATTGGTCTCTGTTACCCCAAGACCTACTGTCTCTTGGGCTAATTGTTCGACACTAACCGGACACTGGCGTTTTTGAATTAACCGGGCGGCCTTGTTCAAATCCTCAGAACCGACTTCCCACATTACCTGCCAATAGGCCAAACCCCATTTACCGTTTTTTAGCCGGATAAAGCGGCCGTCATATGCAAAATCTTGTTCCCGTATAGCTACACTTTCCATGCCGTTCTCCTGGGCCAAAGACACCAGTTCCTTGAAGGTAACCGGGTAGCCCATTGTCATTAAATATTGATAAAAAGGATCATTGCCCGGATTCCCGCTTTTATCCATCTGCCACAATTCTTTCTTAAAGTAAAAAGAGATGTTATTACCTAGACACCTTTTCAAATCCCGCTCCAGCTTCTCCGGATCCGCCGCAGGCATCTTCTCCTGAAGCCTGTGAAGTAATTCTTCATAAGTCAATCCTTCGTGATAAAGCACCTGTTTTACATGATCCAAAATATTTGCCAGCCTGCCACTGATTTTGACTACACTGGCCGGCCCGGGGGTTTTGCTTTTCGCCTTTTTTGTCCTGGTTTTGCCTTTGCCCTTACTCACCATATCACTCCGTTCGGGTGTTTTTTCCATATGTTACCAGAATATTGGCTAATGGGCAAAAAAACTCCTTCAGGAAAAAAAGCCGATTTTGTCTATTTCCTTAAAAAGAAAGTCGAGCGCAAGAAAAAAGCGGGCCATCAACCGTTAGTTTGACAACCCGCGTAAGTTCAAGCATTGTTTGCCGCCAATTTTTCATTACGGCTCATTCTTTTCATCAGGAAATAATCAATACTGTCCAACAAGGCCTGCCAACTGGCTTCAATAATATCCGTAGAGACACCCACCGTACTCCAGGCTCCGGTAACATCCCGGGATTCGATTAATACCCTGACTTTCGCTCTGGTAGCGTCTTTTTCATCCAAGACCCGCACTTTATAGTCGCTTAAATGCATTTGGGCAATTTCCGGGAAAAACTCCTCCAAGCCTTTCCTTAAAGCATTATCCAAAGCGTTAACAGGTCCGTTGCCTTCGGCAGCCGTGTGCACCATTTTGTCATCTACCCTTACTTTCACCATGGCCTCGGAAATAGTTTCCCCTCCGGCTACTTTTTCTGACAAGATTTTAAAAGAGTCTACCTGGAAATAAGGAGTATACTCGCCGGTGGCCTTCTTGAGAATTAATTCCAGGGAAGCTTCTGCCCCTTCAAATTGGTAACCCTGGTACTCCAACTCCTTAATACTCTGGATTAATTCCCTGGTAAAAGCTTTATCAGAAAAATCAACCCCCAGCTCATCTGCCTTTCCTACCAAATTAGAGGCACCGGAAAGTTCCGATACCAAAATTCGCCGGGTATTACCCACTGTCTCCGGGGGTAAATGCTCATAAGTTTCCGGATGTTTCAACACAGCACTGACATGAATGCCCCCCTTATGAGCAAAGGCACTCTGGCCTACAAAAGGCTGGTTGTTATGCTGCACCAGATTAGCGATTTCGCTGATATAGCGGGAGCACTCAGTTAAGTACCTTAGATTACCCTTGGGCAAACATCTCTTGTTCAGTTTTAACTCCAGGTTAGGAATGACACTGCACAAGTTGGCATTACCACAGCGTTCCCCCAGTCCGTTGACCGTACCTTGAACCTGGGTCACGCCGGCCTCAATAGCCGCCAGGCTGTTGGCCACAGCCAATTCACCGTCATTGTGACAGTGAATCCCTAAAGGTGCCTGAAGCCGCTGAGCGACTGTTTGGACAGCCCCGGTGATTTCAGCAGGCAAACTGCCTCCGTTGGTATCGCACAGAACCAACCAGTCGGCCCCTGCCTCTAATGCCGCTTCCAATACTTGCAGGGCATAATCGGCATTATGCTTGTATCCGTCAAAAAAGTGTTCCGCATCAAAGACCACTTCCATCCCTTGATCTTTCAAAAACTTGACGGAATCCCCGATCATTTTTAAGTTTTCTGCCAGGGTGGTTCCCAAGGCCTCAAGCACATGAAGGTCCCAGCTTTTACCGAAAATTGCGGCTACCGGCACACCGGAGCCGGCTATTGCCTTGAGATTAGCGTCTTCCTCCGGTTTAATCCCCGGTCTGCGAGTGCTGCCGAAAGCTGTAACCTTGGCATGACGCAGTTCCAACTCCTGTACCCGCTTAAAGTACTCCAGGTCTTTGGGGTTGGAACCGGGCCAACCTCCCTCGATATAATCAACCCCCAGGTAATCCAACCGGGCGGTGATTTTTAATTTATCTTCAACGGTCAAGGAGACACCTTCGCCTTGGGAGCCATCCCTTAGAGTGGTATCATAAACCCATATTTTCTTCATACTTTCTCCTCACTTAAGTATCGACAGACTAAATCACCCATGGTACCGGTGTCAACTAATTGGCATCCTTCTTCCATAATATCGGGAGTACGGTAACCGGCTTCCAATACCCGGCTGATGGCAGCTTTAATTTGTTCCAAAGCTTCAGGCAGGTTGAAACTGTATTGGAGCATCATGCCTGCCGATAAAATGGTAGCCAATGGATTGGCTTTTCCCTGCCCGGCAATGTCAGGTGCGGAACCATGGGCCGGTTCATATAAAGCCACTTCCCCACCTATACTGGCTGAGGCCAGCATACCGATGGAGCCGGTTAGCATGGAAGCTTCATCTGTCAAAATGTCTCCGAACATATTCTCCGTTACGATTACATCGAATTGACCGGGCCATCTGATGAGTTGCATAGCGCAATTATCTACATACATATGCTCTACTTCCACATCCTGATACTCTTTGGCCATCTCGATTGCAGTTTCCCGCCACAGCCGGGAACTTTCCAGCACATTGGCTTTGTCTACGGAAGTGAGTTTACCTCGTCTTTGCCGGGCGGTTTCAAAACCTAAACGGAGGATCCGTTTAATCTCATCAGTAGTGTAGACCAGGGCATCAAGGGCTTTTTGACCTCCGGGAATATCTTCCCGCTTCTTCTCTCCAAAATAGATGCCCCCCGTCAATTCCCTGATGACAACCAGGTCGGTTCCTTTCACCACCTCCGACTTTAATGAAGAAGCATTGACCAGAGCCGGGAACAGGAAAGCGGGACGGATATTGGCATAGAGTCCCAGCTTTTTCCGGAGGGGTAGTAACGCCGCAGCTTCCGGTCTTTGAGCTACCGGCAGGGTATCCCACTTGGGACCTCCGACGGCTCCTAGGATCACTGCATCGCTTTCCCGGCACAACTCCACGGTCGCTTCCGGCAAAGCCTCACCGGTAGCATCGATAGCTGCGCCTCCGATAAGTCCTTCTTGGTACTCAAACTCCAAACCGTATTTCTTACTGACTACATCCAGTACTTTTTGCGCCTCCGGGACGATTTCCTTACCAATACCGTCGCCGGGGAGAACTGCAATTTTAGCCACGACTGTTCACCTTCTCTTTCACATAGGCCATTAAACCGCCGGCCTCAATCAATTGCTGCATAAACTCCGGAAAAGCTTTTGCCTGGTAAGTCTCCCCGGTGGTCACGTTAGTGATAACTCCCGTACCGGCGTTGACTTGAACCCGGTTGCCCTCTTCAATTGCCTCCGCCGCTTCCGGACACTCAAAGATGGGCAATCCAATATTAATAGCGTTCCTGTAAAAGATCCTGGCGTAGGATTTGGCAATCACACAAGAGACACCGGCATACTTGATGGCTATAGGGGCATGTTCCCTGGAACTGCCGCAGCCAAAGTTTTTGCCGGCGACAATGATATCTCCCTTTTCCATCTTATTGACGAACTCAGGATCAGCATCTTCCATACAATGGCGGGCCAACTCTTCCGGTTCGGAAGTGTTCATATGGCGAGCCGGTATGATGGCGTCCGTATCAATATCATCCCCAAATTTAAATACCCTTCCTTCAAACAGCATTTTATACGACCTCCTCTGGACCGGCTATTCTGCCAAGCAGGCTTGAAGCCGCCGCTACCGCCGGACTGGCTAAATAGACTTCACTTTCCGGGTGACCCATCCTCCCCACAAAATTCCGGTTAGTAGTAGAGACTGCTCTTTCTCCTTTAGCCAGAATGCCCATATGGCCACCCAGGCAAGGACCGCAAGTAGGCGTACTGAAAGCTCCGCCTGCTTCCACGATAGCTTCTACCAAGCCTTCTCTAACTGCCTGGAGATAAATCTCCTGGGTGCCCGGCAGCACAATCAGGCGAACATTGGGATGGACTTTTCTGCCTTTGATAATTTCCGCCGCTACCCGTAGGTCCTCAATCCGGCCGTTGGTGCAGGAGCCGATTACTACCTGATCGATAGCCACTTCCCCTACTTGGCTGATGGGACGGGTATTTTCCGGCAAATGAGGAAAAGCTACCTGAGGCTCAATTTTAGTCACATCTATTTCAATCACTTGCGCATATTTGGCATCAGGATCGCTATGGTATAACTTATAAGGCCGTTTAGCTCTTTTCTCGATGTAAGCTATGGTAATCTCATCAGGTTCAAAAATACCGTTTTTAGCTCCTGCCTCAATGGCCATATTGGCCATGGTAAACCGGTTATCCATGGACAAACTCTTGATGGTATCCCCGGTAAACTCCATGGACATATAACGGGCACCGTCTACCCCGATTAGTCCGATAGTATAAAGGATCAAATCTTTCCCGCTAACGTAAGGATTCAGCTTGCCCCGGTAAACAAATTTAATCGTTTCCGGCACCCTAAACCAGGCTTCTCCCGTAGCCATACCGGCTGCCATATCGGTACTGCCCACGCCCGTAGCAAAAGCCCCCAATGCACCGTAAGTACAGGTATGGGAGTCGGCACCGATGATTACATCCCCCGGCAGGACTAAACCTTGCTCCGGCAGGAGGCAGTGTTCAATACCCATCCGTCCCACTTCGAAGTAGTTGGTTAAATTCTGTTTCCGGGCAAATTCCCGGACCATTTTTGCCTGTTCCGCCGATTTAATATCTTTATTGGGGGTAAAGTGGTCCGGCACCAACACTACTTTATCCGGATCATAGACCCGGTCTACCCCCAGCCGTTCAAATTCTTTAATGGCCACCGGAGCCGTAATATCGTTGCCCAACACAACATCCAAACGTGCATTGATTAATTCTCCCGGTTCAACAAAGTCTTTTCCGGCATGATCCGCCAGAATTTTTTCCGTGATGGTCATTCCCATGGCTTCACTCTCCTTTATTCTACAAGCACTCTTATTCCATTGCCGTTGCCATTAACAGCTTCGCCGATAATATCTTCCCCCAAGTCAAATACAGCTTTGTTTAAAGCATTAATATAAGCTCTGGCGCTGGCTTCGATAACATCAACACTCAAACCCCGGCCTACAAACACTTTATCTTTGACGGCCAATCGCACTACTACTTCACCCATGGCATCTTTACCCCCGGTAACCGCATTGAGGGCATAGTGTTTTAAGCAAACGGAAATACCGGTAATCTTATCGATGGCTTTAAATACCGCATCGATGGGCCCGTCTCCACAAGCCGCTTCTTCAACCAGCTGCTCGTTAAACCGGATCCCTACGGTAGCGGTAGGCACCACCCGGTTGCCGCTGGAAATATGCATGTGCTCCAATTGGAATTTTTCCGGTACCCGCCGGATTTGGTCTTCCACCAGGGCCTCCAGATCCCGGTCAGTGATCTCTTTTTTCCGGTCCGCTAAATCTTTAAAGCGGACAAAGGCTTTATTCAGTTCCTCCTCGCTTAGAGTAAAGCCCAGTTCTGCCAATCTCTCTTTGAAAGCATGCCTGCCTGAATGCTTGCCCAGCACAATATTGTTAATAGTCAAACCGATGGTGGCCGGATTCATGATTTCGTAGGTAGTTCTTTCTTTTAAGACACCATCCTGATGAATGCCGGATTCATGGACAAACACATTCTTGCCCACTATGGGCTTGTTACCTGAGGTCGCCATTCCGGTCATGGTACTCACCAAACGGCTTGTGCGATAAATCTCCTCGGTGTTGATATTGGTTCGCAGTCCATAAATGTCTTTCCGGGTTCTTAACGTCATGATGACTTCTTCCAAAGCCACGTTACCGGCCCGTTCTCCGATACCGTTAATGGTACCTTCCACTTGACGGGCACCGTTTCTTAACGCGGCCAAGGTATTAGCCACCGCCAGCCCCAGGTCATTGTGGCAGTGAACACTGAGGATCGCCTGATCAATATTGGGCACTCGATTGGTAATATTGGCGATAAAAGCACCAAACTCCTCAGGTGTGGCATAACCTACCGTATCGGGAATATTGACTACTCTGGCCCCTGCTTTGATGGCCGTTTCCACCACCCGGCAGATAAAATCAGTATCGGTCCGGGAGCCGTCTTCCGGCGAATACTCGACATAGTCGGTAAACCTCCGGGCATAACTCACTGCCTTAGCTATCGCTTCCAGGACTTCCTCCCGGGTCATCTTCAGCTTATATTTCAGATGAATATCACTGGTAGCGATAAAGGTATGAATACAGGGATACTCCGCCCCTTGCAATGCTTCCCACGCCCGGTCAATATCCTTTTCCGAGGCTCTCGCTAAACCACAAATGGCCGGTCCCTTCACCGTCTCCGCTATTGCCTTGACAGCTTCAAAATCCCCTTTGGAAGTAATAGGGAACCCTGCTTCAATCACGTCTACCCCCAGACGAGCCAGTTGCTGGGCAATATCCAACTTTTCTTGAGTATTCAGGCTCACGCCGGGGGACTGCTCCCCATCCCTTAATGTCGTGTCAAAAATATACACTCGATCATTCATCACTTATCCCTCCTGAGGGAAAAAGATCATTTGATCTAATCCCATATCGTTGG
>JAAYOX010000264.1 GCA_012520135.1 Clostridia bacterium | reverse complement strand
GTCCTGCATCCGGCTTACATTCACTCCCACGTTCCCGCCTGAAGGGGTAAACTTGACCGCATTGTTAATCAGGTTATAGAGGATCTGTTTAATTTTCCGCTCATCGCCGGTAAATTGGTTAAATCCGGGCTCAATTTCCAAAGAAAGCTTAAGCTGGTTTTGGACTGCTTTTTCCCTCAGCAGGCTTACGGCACTGCCAAACACTTGCGCCACATCCATGGGTGCATACTCCCACTCTACTTTGCCGGATTCCACCCTGGTGATATCCAGAATATCATTAATTAAAGATAATAGATGTTTGCCGGCAGTCAAAATGTTAGCAGTGTACCGTTTCTGGCGATCATTTAACGGTCCGAAGGACTCTGTCTCCAACAATTCGGCAAAGCCCAAGATGGCATTAAGGGGTGTCCTGAGTTCATGGGACATGGTTGCCAAAAATTCGGTCTTGCTCCGATTGGCCTGTTCCAATTGGGTAAATGTGTTGCGCAGATCCGTTACATCTTTAAAGATCTGCAGTATTTCAATTACTTCTCCCTGATCATTGAAAAGGGGCGTTGCACTCAATAAGATTGGTACAAATTGATCATCTTTACGCTGGATATATACTTCTTTGCCGATTATAGGAACCTTTTGAGTTTGAATGGCACAATTAGCACAATTCTTAGTATCACATAATATATTGAAATTATTATCCCTATGGCGGAAAATGTCACAACACCGTGCTCCCATGGCCTCCCTGGCCGAATAGCCGGTTATGTTCTCCGCACCTTTACTGAAAAGGCTAATTACTCCATCGGTACTGAGGATTACAATCCCGTCGGCGGAACTGCTGAGAATAGAATCCCGATACCGGAGTTCTTTATTCAAAGCTTTAGTGCGATTACCCAACTCCCAAGTCATTTTCTTGAGAGCATCCAACTGGCGAACCCGGTCCATGACGATTCCCAGTTGAACTGCAAAAAATTCCACTATGGTCTCTTGCTCAGAAGTAATTTCCCTTTGAAAAGCAAAGGCCAAAACCCCGTATAGTTGCTGCCCACACACTACAGGATAAAATGCCAATAAAGGAGGTTGGGCCGTTGCGAAACCGAGGGATAATTCCAAACCGGGCCGCTCAACTATTACCGGTTTCTGTTTCTTAGCTGCTTCCCCGATGGGCCCTACCCCAAAGGGAACCCTGTGCTCCCCGTTTTTTGGAAAAGCATAAGAAGCTACCACTGTTAATTCGTCGGTAAAACTGTCATAGCGATAAAAAGCAGCGCTTGCCACCAATTGATTGTCTCCGAAAAGTTCCAAAGAACCGTTAAGCAATTCCTCTTCCGTGAATACGGAATTCCAAAAAGGATAAAGTTTCAGCCTGGCGTTGTCTGCCTCAATAATTTGACTGGCTTTGGTCACAGCCCGTAAAATGTTTTCCGGCTCGTCATCGCCGTAGGCAGAATAAAGGCCTGCCTTGGACAAAATCCCAAGCGATTCATTTAAAGGCCGGGCAATCCGGTTCTGAATCAGGCGGTACATCCTGATATAGAGCCAGCCAAGTAGGGCTACAATTGATACCAGCCCCGGCAAAGCCACGGCGACGATCACATTAGTACGAGTGATCTCCAAATTACCTATGTAATCGGTTAAATAGAGGTTATATTGTCCTAATGCGGCATGTAATTCTTGGGATACAACTACAATGTCCTCCATAGAACCGGTTACCATAGTTTGATGAAATCTTTCGTGAACTTTGGCTATCTTCTCATGATAAACAACTGCTTCTTGTGTAACCGGCTCAATCTCCTTAAGCAACATCCCTAAATTACATTCATCGATGGAAGGGGCGTTTCTGGCAGTATCCGGGTTATGAGCATATTCCATCACATAATCGGCATGGTAATAAAATGCTCTGGCTACATTGGCCAATTCAAGATGTTTCTCATCTATCTCCCGGCTTAAATGATAGTTATAAAAAAAAGCACCGATAATGAGGACACAAATAACAACCAGAGAAATACCAATAGCCAATAGCTGCTGCTTGAACTTTTGATATAGCAAGAAGGATCCCCCCTGCATTTTAATTCATTACCCTGTTCTTTCCAGCAGCTTTAGCCCGATAAAGGGCCTCATCCGCCCTTTGCAACAGTGCAGAAGGGGATTCGGCAGGAGTAAGGGCAACCCCAATACTGACGGTCACTCTACCGTTGGGCTGATATTCATGCTGTGGAAAAGGATAATTGCATATTGAATCACGAATTCTTTCTGCTACTTTTAAAGCTTGTTCCTCTGTTACGTCCCACAGAAGGGCTACAAATTCTTCACCGCCATAACGGGCCGGAATATCATCTCCCCGTACTACGGATC
>JAAYOX010000263.1 GCA_012520135.1 Clostridia bacterium | reverse complement strand
GTTCTTTAATAATGCCCGCCTTAACCCTGGCAATCTCCTCCAAAGAATTGCCCAGGTAATCCATATGATCCATCCCTACGTTGGTAATAACCGCCACCAAGGGTTCTACCACATTAGTGGAATCAATGGCCCCTCCCAAACCTACCTCCAATACAACCAGGTCTACCTCTTCCCTGGCAAAATAAAGAAGGGCCAAAGCAGTATTGACCTCAAACTCGGTCGGGTGCTCAAATCCCTGTCTCACCATCTCCTCCAGAATAGGGCGGATTTCCGTCAATAAGGCGGCTATCCGCTCCCGGGGTATTTCTTCTCCATTGATTTTCATTCGTTCCGTATAGTTATGTATGTGAGGGGAACTGAAGAACCCTACTCGATAACCGGCTGATTTCAGGACGGAAGTAACCATGGCTGCAGTAGAGCCTTTGCCATTGGTACCTCCGATGTGAATTACCTTCAACTGATCCTGGGGATTACCCAGCATTTTTAGGAGCTGGGTAATCCTTCCTAAGCCAAAATTATAACCAAACTTAGTTAAATCGCGTAAAAAAGCCAGTGCCTCATCATAATTCATCATGGTTTGACTACTCCCCGGACGTAGGATCTAAAATGGCTAATCTTTCTTTTAAAGCTTTCTCCTTGACTTGCACTTCCTCCAGCTTCCCTTTCTCCTTGGCCACCACTTCGGCAGGGGCCTTGGCCAAAAAGCCGGGATTGCTGCATTTAGCTTCTATTTTTTGGCGTTCCGCGGTAAGAGCTTTCAACTCTTTTTGCAACCGTTTGATCTCCGCTGCCACATCAATCAAACCGGCAAAAGGCAAGAATACTTCTACTCCGCCTTCTGCCACCCCTGACAGGGCCTCTTTAGGCTTTTCCGTCAGTTGAGATCGGAGTTCCACAGGATCTGCCTGGGCCAGCAGCTTAATATAATCTACGGTTTGCTCCAAATACTTCATGGAGCCGGAATTATTGGCGGTAATCAACACTTCCGCTTTTTTACCGGGAGCCACATTCAACTCAGCCCTGAGATTTCTGATGGTGCGAATTACATCCATCACCAGACTCATTTGTTTTTCCTGTTCTGGCGCATCCAACTCTTCCCTTACTTCCGGCCATTTTTCCGTCATCAAGGTACCTTCCCGGTGGGGCAAATGCTGCCAAATTTCCTCACTGATATAGGGCATAAAAGGATGTAACAACCTTAGAATTTCGCTTAAGGTATACCAGAGCACCTGCTGGGCGGTTTTCCTGCTCTCCGGAGTAACTTTACCGTACAATCTTGGTTTGATCAGCTCAATATACCAGTCGCAAAACTCATTCCAGATAAAATCATAAAGCTCCCTGGCTGCCTCTCCCAACTCATATTTTTCCAGGTAATGAGTAACCTGACCGGTAGTGCTGTTCAGCCTGCTTAAAACCCAGCGGTCGGCTAATTCCAGGCTGCCTTTCGGGGCTCCCGGTTCCAAATCTTCCAAATGCATCAAAGCAAAACGGGAGGCATTCCAAATCTTGTTACAGAAGTTCCTGGCTCCTTCCAGCCTTTCAAACTGGAAACGCAAATCGTTGCCGGGTGTATTGCCGGTAATCAACATGAAGCGCAGGGTGTCTGCCCCGTATTCCTCGATAACTTCGATGGGATCTATACCGTTCCCCAGGGATTTACTCATTTTCCGTCCTTGGGCATCCAGCACCAGGCCATGAATGAACACTTCCCGGAAAGGAACATCAGGCATGAATTCCAAACCCATGAAAATCATCCTGGCTACCCAGAAGAAGATAATATCCCTGCCGGTGACCAAAACGCTGGTGGGGTAAAAATGCTTCAGTTCAGCAGTTTCTTCCGGCCAGCCCATGGTGGAAAAAGGCCACAGAGCGGAACTGAACCAGGTGTCCAGGACATCGGGATCTTGTTCCAGGTTCCCGGAACCGCATTTAGGGCATGTTTTAGGCTCTGTAGTGGCACAAATCTCCTCATCGCAATCCTGGCAGTACCAAACGGGAATCCGGTGTCCCCACCAAAGCTGCCGTGAAATACACCAATCCCTGATATTCTCCAGCCAACCTAAATAGATTTTGGTAAACCTGTCCGGCACAAACCGGATTCTGCCGTCTTCCACCGCTTTAATCGCCGGCTCAGCCAGCGGTTTCATCTTGACAAACCATTGTTTCGATACCAAGGGCTCAATCACCGTATCGCAGCGGTAGCATTGCCCCACAGCGTGGGAGTGCTCATCTACTTTCAGCAACAAACCTTGGGCTTCCAAGTCCTTGACGATCTGCTTACGACAGTCGTAACGATCCATGCCCTCGTAGGGCCCCGCCGCTTGGTTCATCCGCCCTTGTTTGTCAATGACCGTCAATTCCGGTAGTCCGTGACGCAAGGCCACTTCAAAGTCATTGGGATCGTGGGAAGGAGTGATCTTCACTGCTCCCGTGCCAAATTCCGGATCCACATATTCATCGGCAATCACGGGTATTTCTTTGTTCAAAATAGGCAGGATTACATTTTTCCCGATTAAAGACCGGTAACGTTCATCTTCAGGATGAACGGCCACCGCCATATCGCCCAACATGGTCTCCGGCCTGGTGGTAGCGATGACCAAGTAGCCTTCCCCTTCAGCATAGGGATACTTGATATGCCACAAATGCCCGGGGGTATCCTGGTGCTCCACCTCAATATCTGAAATAGTGGTTTGACACTTGGGACACCAGTTGACAATATAATTGCCTTTGTAAATCAAGCCTTTATCATACAGCTGTTTGAATACTTCCCGGACTGCATGGGAACAGCCTTCATCCATGGTAAACCGTTCCCGCTGCCAGTCACAAGATGCTCCCAGAGTCCGTAGCTGCTTGGTAATCCGGTTGCCGTAAGTATGCTTCCAGTCCCATACCCGATCCAAGAACTTCTCCCGGCCCAGGTCGTATTTGGACAGTCCTTCTTTGGCTATTTCCTCTTCCACCCGGGCCTGGGTGGCAATCCCTGCATGGTCCGTTCCGGGAAGCCACAAGGTATTATAACCCTGCATCCTTTTCCAGCGAGTCAAAATATCCTGCAAGGTATTATCCAGGGCATGACCCAAGTGCAAAGAACCGGTCACATTGGGAGGGGGCATCACAATGGAGAAAGCTTCTTTTTCCGGCATCACTTCCTGGTGGAAGAAACCTCCTTCCTCCCAATACCGGTACCATTTCTGTTCCACGTCCTGAGGACTATAAGTTTTCGCCAATTCTTCCTTCGCCATCACT
>JAAYOX010000262.1 GCA_012520135.1 Clostridia bacterium | reverse complement strand
GCTTCAGAGGAGCCCGGTTTGGGGATGAGCTCAGTCGCCTTTTGATGCCTCCGAATTCGCACCCTGCGGGTGCTCATACCGCCGGCATTATCTCTCAGGCTCCTTCGCTCTTTTGATTTTGGCTCCAATTCAGCCCTTCGATTAACACCGATTAGACTCCCATGCCGCTTGTTTGGCACCGGCAAAAAGATGAAAACCCTCACAGCATTTCTTCAATGTGGTAATCCGGTTCCATGGCTAAATCAATTACCTTGTCATTGATTCTGACGATAGGTTTGCTGATGTTGTAAGGCAGAATGGAAGTGATTTCCCCTACTTCACCGGTATTCATGCGCACTTTGGCGCCTGTATAATAATTGGCGATGTTTTGCAAAAATACAAATAAAATTTGCGGGTCAAAATGGTCATAACCCAGTTCCTGAAATTCGATAAAAGTATCAAAAGGGGTAATCCGTTTTTTATACACACGTTCCGAAGTTAGAGCATCATAAACGTCTGCCACTGCCACTATTTTGGCGTAGAAAGGAATATCTTTCCCTTTTAGCCCAAAGGGGTAACCATGGCCGTCGATGCGTTCGTGGTGAGTCAGCACCGCGTTGCAGATATCCTGTTTTAATCCCGGCACCTCTTTGACTATCCAAAATCCCAAAGTGCTGTGTTTTTTCATTACCTCAAATTCCTCGGGAGTGAGTTTTCCTTTTTTATTGAGGATTTCCTGGGGTGTTTTTGCTTTTCCCATGTCATGAAGAACGCCTACCTGGATTATGTCTTGCAGTTCCTGCTCAGATAAGCGCAACCACTTGCCAATCAGTCCTGCGTACAAAGCCACGTTGAGGCTATGGGTATAGGTATAAACATCGGCGCTGCGCATGGAGTTAATGCAGTCCATTAAAGTATAATTATGTTGTATCTGGGTATAAACAGCATCGAAAACGCCGCTGACTCTGTTTATTTCCAATTTGCGCCCGGCAGCCAAATCGCTGAGAACGTCTTTAAGAACATTGGCGTTGTCTTCATATTCCTGCTGGAAATCGGGTAGTGTACGGGTTGTCGATGAAGGAGTTTCTTGTGCAGCAGCGGAAGGGAGATAGACTTTGAGACTAGGGACACCGGCATTGGCTAACTTTTTTATCAGCACCTCTGTTAATACGGTTTCTTGAGGCAGAACTAAACAGTTGTTCAAGTACAAATCTTCAGCTAAAATATATCCGGGCCGGCACTCGAACACGTTTACGGTTTTCATCATGGCAAGAACATCACCTCAACAGGATAGATACGTTCTAACATATAATCAAATGAATTTGAATATTCCTCATCGTTTTAATTATAACATACTTATGCTTTTGGCTGCAAACTGATCCGTTTTTGCCCATTAATGATAATTAATATTATCTCTGTGGAGCCTTTGTGATGGTTGTGATATAATCTTGCTAAACAAGTCCGAGAAATTGATGGAGATGGAAATGATGAGAGATAAAATTATTATTAAAGGTGCCAGAGAACACAATTTAAAGAATATAGACTTGGAGATCCCAAGAGATAAGCTGGTGGTTGTTACCGGATTGAGCGGTTCCGGTAAGTCTTCCCTGGCTTTTGATACTATTTATGCCGAGGGCCAGCGGCGTTATGTGGAATCTCTCTCTGCATATGCCCGCCAGTTCTTGGGACAAATGGATAAGCCCGATGTGGATTATATTGAGGGATTATCACCGGCTATTTCCATTGATCAAAAAACCACGTCTAAAAACCCCAGGTCCACGGTGGGTACGGTGACGGAAATCTATGACTACCTGAGGCTTCTTTTTGCCCGCATCGGCAAAGCTCACTGTCCTAAATGTGGTAGACCTATAGCCAAGCAAACCGTCAGTCAGATGGTTGACCAACTGATGGCCTATCCTGAGCGAACCAGGCTGCAAATCCTTGCTCCTCTGGTGAGAGGCCGTAAAGGAGAATACCAGAAAGTCTTTGAAGACCTGAAAAAACAAGGGTATGTGCGGGCGCGGGTAGACGGGGAAATCAGGGAATTGACGGAAGAGATAAAACTGGCCAAAACTAAGAAGCACACCATCGAGGCGGTTATCGACCGGGTGATTCTCAAGGAAGGCATTGAAAACCGGCTGGCCGATTCTTTAGAGACTGCCTTGAAACTGGGCGAAGGTGTTGTGGTGATTATGGTGGAAGGCCAGGAGGATTTGCTGCTGTCGGAGCATTTTGCCTGTGTAGACTGCGGCATTAGTTTGGAAGAATTAAATCCCCGGAGTTTTTCTTTTAACAGTCCTTATGGAGCTTGCCCTACCTGCAGCGGATTAGGTTTTAAATTGGAGATGGATCCGGAGCTGGTGATACCTGATCCTTCCCTGTCTTTAGAGGAAGGTGCCATAGCCCCTTGGGGGAAACTGAAGGGTAATTACTACCCCCAAATCTTGAAAGCCGTGGCTGAGCACGGCGGTTTTTCCCTGGAGACACCGGTCGGGGAATTAGACGATGATCAAAAACACCTGCTCCTGTATGGTTCCGGTAAAGAAAAAGTTAAGTTTCGCTATAAAAATTTGAGGGGCAGGGTTAGTAGCTATGAAGTTCCTTGGGAAGGAATATTGCCCCACTTGGAAAGGCGTTACCAGGAATCCCAATCGGAGTGGGCAAAAAGTGATCTTGAAGAATATATGAGTACCAGTTCCTGTCCGGACTGCCGGGGGGCACGCCTGAAACCGGAAGTGCTGGCAGTAACGGTGGGAGGTCTTAATATTGACCAGGTTACCCGGTTGTCGGTAGAAGAAGCACAGGAATTTTTTCAAAAGCTGGAGTTGACTGAACGGGAGGCCATGATTGCCCGGCAAATTCTCAAGGAGATCAAAGCCCGCTTGGGCTTTTTAGTCAACGTGGGCTTGGATTATCTCACCCTGTCCCGGTCGGCAGGGACTTTGTCCGGGGGAGAGGCCCAGCGCATCCGGTTGGCTACCCAGATTGGCTCCAGTTTGGTGGGAGTCCTGTATATTTTGGACGAACCCAGTATCGGATTGCACCAAAGGGATAATGAGAAATTGATTGAGGCTCTGAAAAGGCTGCGGGATCTGGGCAACACTTTAATTGTGGTGGAACACGACGAAGAGACCATGCGGGCGGCGGATTATATTGTGGATATCGGCCCCGGGGCCGGTGCTTTAGGGGGAGAAGTAGTAGCGGCGGGGAGTATGGAAGATATTAAGAAAGTACCCCGCTCTATTACAGGGCAGTACCTGAGCGGCAAGAAACAGATACCGGTTCCTGTAATCCGCAGGCCCGGCAACGGCAAGTGGCTCACGATTGAAGGGGCACAGGAGAACAATTTAAAGGATTTGACGGTAAAAATTCCGTTGGGGCTTTTTGTCTGTGTCACCGGTGTGTCCGGTTCCGGGAAAAGTACCTTAATCAACGAAATCCTGCACAAAAGGCTGGCCTCTGATCTCCACCGGGCAAAGGTTAAGCCGGGGAAGCACAAAGCCATCCATGGTTTGGAATATGTAGATAAAGTTATTAACATTGACCAATCTCCCATCGGACGGACACCCCGTTCCAACCCGGCCACTTATACCGGTGTCTTTGATGATATCAGGGCTACTTTTGCCGCCACCCCGGAGTCTAAAATGAGAGGGTACAAACCGGGACGCTTCAGCTTCAATGTGAAAGGCGGTCGCTGTGAAGCCTGTAAGGGTGACGGGATTATAAAAATCGAGATGCATTTTTTGCCTGACGTTTATGTGCCCTGTGAAGTGTGCAAAGGAGCCAGGTATAACAGGGAAACCCTGGAAGTAAAGTATAAAGGGAAAAGCATTTCCGATGTACTGGCCATGACGGTGGATGAAGCCGTGGAGTTTTTCCGGCATATTCCTCGTATTCAGCGGAAACTCCAGACCCTGAAAGATGTGGGGTTAGGTTATATTACCCTGGGACAACCTGCCACCACTTTGTCCGGAGGGGAAGCCCAGCGGGTGAAATTGGCGACGGAACTGTCGCGCCGGACTAACGGCAAGACAGTCTATATCCTGGATGAGCCCACAACGGGATTGCATACGGCGGATATTCACCGGTTGTTGGAAGTTTTAAACCGGCTGACTGACGGGGGAGACACCATCATTGTCATTGAACACAACCTGGATGTAATCAAAACGGCCGACTATTTGCTGGATTTAGGTCCGGAAGGAGGAGCACGGGGTGGCCAACTGGTAGCTGCCGGTACCCCGGAGGAAGTAGCTGCCAACGAAGCATCCCATACAGGCCGCTTCCTGCGGCAGGTGTTGGAGGTGGATAAAGATGTCCACAGGGAATACCATCATCCAGAAGAAGTTGGAGCATTTACCGGCTAAACCGGGGGTTTACCTGATGCTCAACGAAGAGGGTAACGTGATCTATGTGGGGAAAGCCTCTTCTCTGCGGAACCGGGTTCGTTCCTATTTCCGCTCCACCGGCAAACAATCTCCCAAGGTCCAGGCCCTGGTTAATCATATTGCGGATTTTGAGTATATTGTTACGGATTCGGAAGTAGAAGCGTTAATCCTGGAATGCAATTTAATCAAGGAACATCGTCCCAAATATAATATCAGCCTGCGGGATGACAAACACTATCCTTACCTTAAACTGACCCTGACTCATGATTATCCCCGGCTGGTAGTGGTTCGTTCCATGAAAAAGGACGGTAATCGTTATTTCGGCCCCTATACCCAAGTAGGGGCTCTTAACGATACTATCAAATTACTGCGGCGGCTGTTTCCCCTCCGGACTTGTACCGACAGTACTTTGGCCCGGCAGCCCCGTCCCTGCCTCAACCACCACATTGGCCGCTGTTTGGCACCCTGCAAGGAGGAAGTGACCAAGGAAGCTTATCAGGAGGTAGTAAAAGAAGTAATTCTTTTTCTGGAAGGGAAGCAGGAAGATTTGCTGCGCCGGTTGAAGGAGAAAATGGAGCAGGCCGCCGAAGAATTACAATTTGAAAAAGCGGCGGAATACCGGGATCAAATTAAGAGTGTGGAACAAGTCCTGGAAAAGCAAAAGATTATTTTCGCCGGACAACAGAGTTATGACGTGATTGCTTTTGCCCGGGGGATGGGGGAAGCCTGCGTGCAGATTTTCTTCATCAGGGAGGGCAAACTGATCGGGCGGAATCATTTCTTCCTGGAAGGAACCGATGATTTATCCCGGGGCGCAATTATGACGGCCTTTTTGAAACAGTACTACAGCCAGGCGGAAACCATCCCCCGGGAGATTCTCCTGGCCGAAGTCCCTGAGGAAAAAGAGCTTCTGGAAGCCTGGCTTACCGGCTTGAATGGGCGGAAAGTCAGCTTGAAGGTGCCCCGGAGAGGGGAAAAATTGCAGCTGGTCGAAATGGTGGCCCAGAACGCTTTGACGGTGCTGGAAGAAGAGGAATTGCTCCGCCGGAAGAAAAACATGCTTACCACGGAAGCAGTGTTGGAACTGCAGCGGGAACTGGACCTCGGCAAGCCGCCCTTTCGGATCGAAGGTTTCGATATTTCCCATATCCAGGGCAGTATGACGGTGGCTTCCATGGTAGTCTTTGAAAACGGAGCAGAGAAACCGTCCGATTACCGTCGTTTCCGGATCAAATCCGTGGAGGGCCCTGACGACTACCAGGCGATGCGGGAAGTAGTGACCAGGCGGTTTAAACATTTGGCTAAAATTCAGGCGGAAGGAACAGCTCAAGAAAAGTTTGCTGCCATTCCCGATTTAATTTTGATTGACGGTGGAAAAGGACAATTGAACGCAGCCCGGGAATTGTTGGCGGAATACGGCTTGAGTCATATACCTACTTTCGGGTTGGCAGAGAAAGAGGAAACTCTTTTCCGGGAGGGGGACCCTAATCCCATTAAACTGCCCTCAAATTCCCCTGCCTTGTACCTGGTACAGCGGGTGCGGGACGAAGCTCACCGGTTTGCCCTGACTTATCACCGGGATTTGCGAAGCAAGGATTTGCTGCATTCCAAATTAGACGATGTGCCCGGGGTAGGGCCTAAGCGGAAAAAAGCACTGCTCCGCAAATTTGGCTCCGTAGCCCGGATCCGGGAGGCGTCAATAGAGGAACTACTGGCAGTGGAGGGCATTAATGAGAAAGTAGCCCAGGCCATCAAAGACTTTCTTTAGTGTTGAATGAGCCAATAATGCTTTGGGGAGCGGGCGTTGGGCCACAGCCGCCGCAGCTTGCTGCCGCCGGTGGCATAGGCCCTCCACCGTAGCGAAACAAACATTATTGGCTTTGGAAATCAGATCTTCCGGTCATTCTTTTGGTTTTTGGCCGGTTTCCGGGTTTAGGATTACATATCTGAAATAATTGGAAGGAGGCACATCTATGGAAAAAGCGTTACTGGTCATCGATATGCTCAACGATTTTTGTACCCCTGAGGGAGCCCTGGCCCTGGACCGGGAAGGTAATGTTTATGCTAAACCCATCATTCCTTTTGTGGCCCAAAAGTTAAAGGAAGCTTTGACCGGCGGCTGGAAAGTGATCTTTGTCATGGATCATCATGATCCGGAAGATATTGAGTTCCGGCGGTTTCCCCGCCACTGTGTGCAAGGGACTGCCGGTGCGGAGGTGATTCAGGAGCTGGCTAAACAATTGGAGGAAAAAGACCGGGCTCACTATGTCACTAAGCAGAGGTACAGTAGTTTCTATAACACCGATTTGGAGAAACTGCTGGAAGGTATCCGGGAAGTCCATGTGGTAGGTGTGTGTACCAATATTTGCGTTTTATATACGGTGGAAGAGTTGTGCAACCGTGATCTTAAGACTATTGTTTACCGGGACGGGGTAGCCAGCTTTGATCCGGAAGCTCACCGGTTTGCCCTGGGGCAGATGGAGAGTGTTTTGGGGGCAGAAGTACGGTAGCCGGTGTTCTCGGTCATCAGTCTTTTTAGATTACTATGGTGTGAAGTTAAGGTTAGGGAGACGAAAACGGAATTAGGGGGGTTGATGAAAATAACATTTAAATTAGTAGCTTTAGATATAGACGGTACACTTTTGAACAAAGAACGTCGCTTGACGCCGGAGACTAAAGAGGCAATCCGCCGGGTCCGGGAGCGGGGGACGGAAGTGACTCTCTGTACCGGTCGGATGTTCCGGGCAGCCCTTCCCTATGCCGAGGAATTGGAGCTGGAGTTGCCTTTAATTGCTTATAACGGCGGTCTGGTGATGCAGGCTGAGACCAAAGAGATACTTTACCGGCGTTCCTTGCCGGGGATTTATGCCAAACAAATTGTCCGGGCAGCCAGGGAAAAAAGGTTTGCCATTAATTACTATTATGAAGACCGGCTCCTGGTGGAAGAAATAAATGAAGCAAACCGGTTGTATGCCGAGTGGTCGAAGGTGCCTTTAGAGCAGGTAGAAGATCTGGTGGAACTGCCTTATGAACCTACCAAGATTTTGGTCATGGGAAATCCCGAAGAGCTTGATGTTTTTTGGGCGGAACACCGGGAGCTACTGGGAGAGGAAGTCTATATAACCAAGTCTTGGTCTTCCTTTCTGGAATTTCTTCATCCTGAAGCCACCAAAGGCAAGGGCCTGGCTGCTTTAGCCCGTCATCTTGGCATTGAACGGGGTGAGGTTATGTGTATGGGGGACAGTTTTAACGATTTGGAGATGTTTGCCTATGCCGGATTGGCCATAGCCATGGGTAATGCTGATGAGGCGGTCAAAAAAGCCGCCGATTATATTACCGGTACCAATGAGGAAAACGGTGTTGCCCAAGCCTTGGAAAAATTCATTCTCCGGCAGTAAAACCATATCAAGGTGAGAACAATGAAAATAGTAATGGATTTACATGTACATTCCATCGCCAGCGGTCATGCCTATTCCACCATCAAAGAGATAGCCCGGGCTGCCGCCGAGAAAGGACTCCAGGCGGTGGCTATTACTGATCATGGCCCGGCTATGCCCGGGGGCCCTCATGGGTATTATTTCGGCAATCTGAAATCAGTGCCCAAAGAGCTGTATGGAGTCCGGATTCTGCGGGGAGTAGAGGCCAACTTGATGGATATTGAGGGAAAACTGGATCTGGCCCCTCGCTTTATGAAGCATCTTGATCTGGTGTCAGCGGGATTCCATTCGGATTGTTTTCCACCCGGAGGTTCTATGGAGGTCCACACCAGGGCATTAGTGAATGCCATTGCCGGGGGTTTGGTAGATATCATCGTCCACCCGGGTAATCCCCAGTTCAGGATGGATCCGGAGAAAGTAGTCAGAGCAGCAAAAGAGCATCATGTAGCCTTGGAAATTAACAACAGTTCCCTTACCGGTTCGCGAAAAGGAAGCCTGGATGTGTGTCCCCAGATAGCTGAAGTGGCCGCCAGGTACGGTATTATGGTGTCATTAGGCAGTGACAGTCATTGGGCGGATACGGTAGGGGAGTTGGAGGCAGCTTTGGAACTGGTATTAGGGGCAGGCATCAAACCGGAAAATATATTGAATACTTCTATGGAAAGATTGGAGGAATTTCTGGCCATCCGCCAAGCGAAACGTCCCAAAGGGAAAAAAATGTCCGCTGTATATACCAAGCCCAAAAACTCTAAACTATAGGTAATCAAGGCGAAAGGAGCAGTACCGATGCAACTCTTTGCTGATTACCATATTCACAGCCGGTACAGTGACGGCAGGGCAACAATCCGGCAGTTGGCGGAAGCCGCTTTGGCAAAGGGACTGGAGGCAATTACTATTTGCGATCACGGTCCTAATAATATTGGTGCAGGAGTGAAAAGTCCCGGTTCTTTTTTGGAGGCCAAGCAGGAGGCCCGAAAAATTGCCAAAGATTTTCCCAACCTGGAACTCAAGGTGGGGGCGGAGGCTAATGTAATCGGATTAAACGGGGAAATCGATGTGCCTGAAGAAATTTACAAAAAGCTGGACTGGCTGACGGTAGGGCTTCATCCTTATATCTGGCCTAAAGATTTGCGAACAGGTTGGTCTTATGTGGTAGGAAATCAACTTCATACCATCACGGAAGGTCAGCGGCGAAAATGTATTGAACGGAATACAAAAGCCTTGGTGGAAGCCATCCGGAGGCATAAGGTAGATGTGGTGGCTCATCCCGGTTTGGGAGTACCTGTTGACATAGAAGAAGTGGCCAAAGCCTGTGCGGAAACTAATACGGCTTTTGAAATCAATACAGGCCACCGCTACCAGTATGTTTCGGATCTGGTCCGGGTGGCTAAAACCGGTGTCAAATTTGTAGTGAACAGTGACGCTCATTTTACCGATACGGTGGGGGATTTGGACTATGGCCTGGCCCTGTTACAACAAGCCAAGATTCCCCCGGAGCAAGTCATCAATGGCAGGCACTGACACCCAAAAGGAGAGCCAATCGGTGTTAATCTTGGGCTTCAGAGGAGCCCGGTTTGGGGATGAGCTCAGTCGCCTGAGGATGCCTCCGAAATCGCACCCTACGGGTGCTCATGCCGTCGGCATTTTCCCTCAGGCTCCTTCGCTCTTTTGATTTTGGCT
>JAAYOX010000261.1 GCA_012520135.1 Clostridia bacterium | reverse complement strand
GGTTGGGTGAAAAGCATCGACGTCTCCAAAGCGCGGGCCTTGCCGGGAGTGGAACTGGTGGTTACCTATGAGGATGTTCCCAAAATTCCTTTTCCAACGGCGGGCCATCCTTGGTCGTTGGATCCGGAAAGGCAGGACGTGGCTGACAGGTTGATGTTAACACAGCGGATTCGTTTCTACGGCGATGAAATAGCTGCCGTGGTTGCCGTAGATGAGTTGACGGCCAAGAAAGCATTGGAATTAATCGAAGTGGAGTATGAAGAATATGAGCCGATTTTAACTGTAGAAGATGCTCTGAAAGAAGGAGCTACTGAGCTTCATGAGGGAACCGGTAATATTCTGAAGGAAACCGAGTATTCATTAGGTGATTTGGAGGCGGCTTTTGCTAAGGCTGATTATATTTTTGAAGACGAATTTACTACCAGCCGGGTGCAGCACTGTCATATGGAAAACCAGATTTCTTATGCCTATCAGGAAAGTGACGGCAGGATTGTGGTAGTTGCCGCTACCCAAATTCCCCATATTACCCGCCGGGTGATCGGGCAAGCACTGGGTATTCCCTGGGGTAAAGTGAAGGTGATCAAGCCTTATATCGGCGGTGGCTTCGGTAACCGGCAGGATGTAGTTCAGGAACCTTTAAACGCTTTTTTGGCTACCAAGTTGGGAGGCCGTCCCGTCAAACTGGAGTACTCAAGAGAAGAAAACTTCATTGCCAGCCGGAGTCGCCATCCCATTCATTTTAAGTTTAAAACCGGGGTTATGAAAGATGGCACTATTGTGGCCAGGGAACTGGAAGCTGTATCTCCCATTGGGGGTTATGCCGCCCACGGTCATGGCATCGTAGCCAATGCCGGGACCAAATTCCGCCATCTATACTCCCAGGAAGCTATCAGATATAAAGGGACAACTGTATATACCACCACCCCTGTTACCGGTGCTATGCGGGGATATGGCATACCTCAGGTCAAGTATGCTTTAGAGTGCCATCTTGAGGATATTGCCAGAAGTATCGGTATGGATCCCATTGCTTTCCGGGAGAAAAATCTGGTGAAAGAAGGCTGGTTGGATCCCATATCCGGAAACAGAGTCAATTCTAACGGCATCCTGGAGTGCATCAAGAAGGGGAAAGAATTAATTCGTTGGGATGAGAAAAAAGCCATGATGGAAGAACAGACCGGGCCGAAACGTCGTGGCTTGGGTATGGCTTGTTTTAGCTATAATTCAGGGACCTATCCTTTGTTTGAGATTGCAGGAGCCAGGATTGTGATGAATCAGGACGGTTCCGTCCAGCTTCAGGTAGGCGCTACCGAAATTGGACAAGGCGCCGATACCGTATTGGGGCAAATTGCTGCCGAAGCCATTGGAATACCTTTTGACATGGTACACATTATATCCACCCAGGATACGGATGTGTCTCCCTTTGATACAGGTGCTTATGCCTCAAGGGAGACTTATGTTAGCGGTCTGGCAGTTAAAAAAGCCGGTGAGGAGATTAAGGCTAAATTGTTGGAGAGAGTCCATTGGCTGACCGATATACCCCTGTCTGCTCTCGATGTGGTCAATGGTTGGGTAGTATGGTCCCACAGCGGTGAACGGATCATGTCCGTCGAAGATGTAGCAATGGACAGCTATTATAACGAGAAAACTGCAGCTCCCATTACCGCCGATGTGTCCAATAATTGTCGTACTAACAGCTTCTCTTTTGGTTGTACTTTTGTGGAAGTGGAAGTGGACTTGCCATTAGGTACAGTGGAAATACTGGAAATCTATAATGTCCATGACGCAGGGACTATTGTGAACCGTCTTTTGGCAGAAGG
>JAAYOX010000260.1 GCA_012520135.1 Clostridia bacterium | reverse complement strand
TGATAATAACCCGCCAGGTTGTAGAAACCATATGTAATAAGAATGACTACCGCGGAACGAAACAGTTTCAGCACCAGGAGATTATACCCCTGATTTAAGGGCAAATAATTCAGAGCCAGATACGCTCCCAAGACCACAAAAAATAACTGCAGGGGCCTTTCAAAAGCCTGTATTAATTGATCATCAAAAGCCGTTGAAGTTTTTTGGGTCAGTTTAGCCAAAATTTGAATGATCTTTTTGGCCAAAAACCTTTGAAGAAACAAAAAAACCAGGAATATACCAAGGGCTACACCGATCTGCTCCATCAATACCGAAACAGAGTGATAATCCCGGGTAAATAAGTTCGCCATCGACAGTTGCTCAAACATGCTCAGCCCTCCTTTATGCTAAAAAAATTGTTGGAACTGCTTGTTGACAAACTGCACCTGCCTAGCCGGCGTTAATCGCGGGTTTCAAGAGGATCCCCCAATTAACGCCGTTTAGCCTTTTGTTAACGGACTGTCATTAAATATCCCTTTGTCAATTATACCAGAAAAGAGAAACTCTTATAGCAGATCATACCGTCGCAATTTCTCATATAACCAGGAACGGCTGATGCCCAGTGCCTTGGCAGTAGCTGACTTATTCCCTTTGTAACGATTGAGCACCTGAAGAATTGCCTCCCGGTCCAAGGACCCTTTAGGACGGGGAGCCGGTTTACTTTCCGTGACGTTGGAAATATTGGCTTCTTTTCTTCCCTGCAAATAATAAGGCAGGCTGTGTAGATCCAATATGGGACCGGAAGCATAATTAACGGCCCTTTCCATCACATTCCGCAATTCTCTAACATTGCCGGGCCAAGAATGAGCTATCAGAACACTCCTGGCGTCCGGTGCAATATCTTCAATATGCAGACCAAATGCTTCACTGTACTTTTCCAGAAACAAATTAGCCAGGGGAATAATATCTTCCGGTCTTTCCCTTAAGGGAAGCAATTGAAAATTGATTACATTCAGACGATAATAGAGATCCCTGCGAAAACTACCGGCCTCTACTTTATGCCACAAATCCTGATTGGTAGCGGTAATAATCCGTACATTTACTCGCCTTACTTCGGTACCTCCTACGGGGTTAACCGATTGATCCTCCAAAAACCTGAGTAGCTTAGCTTGCAGGTTTAAAGGCATATCCCCTATTTCATCCAAAAACAAAGTCCCTCCGTCGGCCATAAGGAATTTACCCGGTTTACCTGCCCGGCGAGCCCCTGTAAAAGCCCCGGGTGCATAACCAAAAAGCTCCGATTCTGCCAAAGGCTCCGGAATAGCGGCACAATTGACCTGGACAAAAGGACCCCTGCGGCGAAGGCTGGCATTATGAATAGCTTCGGCGAACAGTTCCTTTCCGGTGCCGCTTTCCCCGGTGAGCATCACCGTGGAGTTCCCCCTGGCCACCATTTCTGCTTCTTCCTTGATATTTCTCATTGCCTTATTCACTGTTACTATTTGATTAAAAGTGACCAAATTACGGGCTTCCTGAGCTTTAGCCCGGTAATAATCCAATTCCCGGTCCATTTCCGCCAGCTTTTCTGATAATTCCCGTACTTCTTCCAGTCGCTGATAGGTAATTTTACCCACGGCACCGATAACTTTTCCATGGCGAACGATGGGATTGCGGCTGACGATACAGGGCTGTCCGTCAATAACCTGTACCTCATTGGTTTCTGCCATACCGGTTTTTAGCGTTCGGAGCAACCGGGATTTAGGCATAACCTCCTCAATGGCCTTTCCCAAAAGCTCTTCCTGCCTGCGACGGAAAAACCGGCAAGCAGCCTCATTGACCAGAGATATGTTCCCCAGTTCATCCACTAAAATTATTGCTTCATAGGCGATATTCAATACAGCGGTCAGGGTCTCGTAAAGGCTTTTGGTAGTTTCCAGTTCCGATGCTATTTGGTCAAGTTCCGTTAAAGGCTGGAAAATGACAATTGCTCCCTGGACTCCCTTTTCAGACACGAGGGGACTGATATTACACATAACACCGGTCTCTTTCCAACCGGCTTTAACGCCGATTAGCCATTGACGCTCACCAATTACGGGCATCAAATCAATACCGGGGAACAAATCGGGGAAAGATCGTCCCAGCACATTTTCCTGTTCAAGACTCAGTATTTTTGCCGCCGGTTGATTGAATAACCGGATTGTCAAATCATTATCGACTACAATTACTCCGTTATGCATGGAATCGTAAACAGTTCTCAAATGTCCCGCCAAGGTTTCGGTCTTTCGAAAAAGAGACATAATCATATCTACTTTGGTGAAAATGCCGACCACATTGTTATCAGCATCCACTACCACCCCTGTACCAACAGGACTGGTCTTGACCAAATCTTCGACTACTTCGTAGGGTGTATCCACTCTTACGGTTCCCACATTTTTCTGATAATAAGGGGCAATAGATTGAGTAGGTGTAGCTCCGGCGAGAAAAGCGTTCATTAAATTAGCCTTGGTAAAAATCCCTGCCAACCTTCCTTGATCATCAACCACCGGTAACCCATCAGCTTTAGAACGACGCAACATTTTTACTGCCTGTTCCAAAGTAGCATCGATCGCTAAAAGGGGTACATTTGGAGTCATGATGTCACCCATTAACATACCCATCTCTCCCCTTTCCATGGCTTTACGGTCTTCCTGGTTCCAAATTAGTTATGTCCCCTACAGTGTAATTTGCCTATTGGTAATTGTCAATTTTTTTCATAAAAATGGAGGGCTTACACCCTCCTCCTTGGCCAACAACATCCTACTTATATGACACCCTTTTCTTTTAAGTCCTTAATTTCATCTGTTCCCAACCCCAGCTCCTGAGTTAGGATTTCCTCGGTATGTTCCCCATAGCCGGGTGGCTTAGCCACTGCCCCGGCCGGTTCCTGGGAAAACTTTACCGGTGGAGCGATAACATCCACAGGGCCGGCCTCCGGGTGATCCAATGGAATGAACATCTGCCTTGCCACCAGTTGAGGATGTTCTTTTGCTTCCTCTAAAGTCAACACCGGCTCGCAGCAGGTATCCTGGTCAGCCAAAAGGGCTTCCCATTCCTCTCTGGTTTTGGACCGGAATACTTCCTCCACTTCCTTTTTGGCAGAGGGATTCCGGGAAAACTGCTCCTTGATTAAATCCTCCCGGTCTACCAAACGGCAGAAAGTTTCCCAAAACTTTGGTTCCAAAGCTCCCAAGGCCATATACTTACCGTCTTTTGTTTGATAAACGTTATAGCAGATTTCACCGCCGGACAAGAGCAGTTCTCCCCGTTTCATGGCCCCAGTTCCTTTCGACACCTGCTCCATCAACAGCATCGGTAGCCAGGACACTACCCCGTCCAGCATTGAAACATCAATATACTGCCCATAGCCGGTTTTTTCCCGGGAGATGTAGGCTGCCAAAATGCCGATCACAGCCATTAAGGCTCCTCCTCCAATGTCCCCTAATTGTACCGGGGGTATAACCGGATCACCGTCAACAGACTGTCCGGTTAACCCCAGCACCCCCGCTATGGCAGTAAAGTTGATATCATGACCGGCCCGCATCCGGTAGGGTCCGTCCTGGCCGTAACCGGAGATGGAACACATGATTAAACCGGGATTCACTTGTTTCAATGTTTCATAATCAAGCCCGAGTCCGGCCATGACCCCCGGACGGAAACCTTCAATCACTACATCATAGTTTAGTACTAAATCGAGAAAAATCCTTTTCCCTTGAGGGCTTTTCAAATTTAAAGTCATACTTTTTTTGTTCCTGTTTAACCCCCAAAAAAGACTGCTTTCTTTGGTCCCGGGAAAATGAGGTTCCATCCAACGCATATAATCTCCCTGCCAAGGATCCTCTACCTTGAGTATTTCAGCCCCCAGATCCCCCAGCAATTGGGTAGCATAACCTCCCGGTAACAGACGGGTCAAATCTAAAACCTTTAAGCCCTTTAACAATTCATACATGTTGTTCCTCCCCTCAGCACCCCCATTTCAGAGGTTCCCCGTAAGATCACGGTTTACCTGGGACATCTATCGCTTATTTAGGCTGCATGCGAATAGCACCGTCCAAACGAATATAGCTGCCGTTCAGCATGGGGTTTTCCACGATACTCTGGACCATCAATGCATATTCCTCCGGATAGCCCAACCGGGACGGGAAAGGAACCATAGCTCCAAGGGCCTTTTTGGCTTCTTCCGGGAGAGTGTCGAACATGGGTGTTTCAAAAATCCCCGGTACAATCGTCATGACCCGGATACCATAGGCGGCAAATTCCCGGGCCAGGGGTAGAGTCATCCCCAGGATACCTCCTTTGGAAGCACTATAGGCTGCCTGGCCGATTTGCCCTTCCAGAGCGGCAATGGAAGCAGTGTTAATTATAACCCCCCGTTCTCCGTGTTGATTGGGCTCATTATTGACCATGGCCGCCGCAGCTAAACGAATGACATTGAAAGAACCGACCAAATTAACTTGCAATACTTTGTTGAAGCTCTCCAGATCATGGATGCCTTTCTTGCTCAGCACTTTTCGCCCAATGGCGATACCGGCACAATTCACCACTACGTGAAGGCCTCCCAGCTCATTGACAGCCAAGTCTACTGCTGCCTGGACCTGGGCTTCATTAGTAACGTCCCCTTTAGCAAATAGGACTGTATCTCCTAATTCTTCCTTTAACTTAGCGGCTCTTTCTTCCGCCAGATCCAATATTACTGCTTTACCTCCCAGGGCTACTACTTTCCTCACAGTTGCCTCCCCTAAACCGGAAGCCCCCCCGCTAACCAAAGCTACCTTATTATTAAAATCCATTCTGTTCTCCTCCTCACATAAATGTTTTTACTAAATCCAGTTGAAAAAGCCAGCTCAAAACCCAAGCTTTCTGGCAATAATCAACTTCATCATCTCCGAAGAACCGGCATAAATGGTATGAACTCTTACGTCCCGGTAATGACGGGCAATGGGATATTCTTCGCTGTAGCCATATCCTCCGTAAAGCTGTAAACATTGATAGGCGACCCGGTTGGCCATTTCCCCGATCCAGTACTTGGCCATGGATACTTGAGTTACCACATCCTTCCCTGCCAAATGATCAGCCGTTACTTTTTCCAGAAATACTTTCCCCAATTCCACTTCAGTAGCTAACTCAGCAATTTTAAAAGCATTATACTGGAACTTTCCGATAGGCTGTCCGAAAGCTTCTCTGGTTTTGGCATACTCGATAGCATCAGATAACATTCTTTCGGCCAGTCCTTGGGAATAAACAGAGGAGACAAGCCTTTCCTGCTGGAGTTTTTCCATCATGTAGGCAAAGCCGCGACCTTCTTCCCCTAACAGATTGGCAACGGGTACCCGGCAGTTTTCAAAATAGATCTCCGCTGTATCCTGGCTGCGAAGGCCTAGTTTTTCCAGTTTCCTTCCTTTAACCAACCCGGGAGTATCTGCCTCCACTACAATCAAACTAATGCCCTTATGGGCCGGCACTGCCTGTGGATCCGTTTTGCAAGCTACAATAAACAAATCGGCGGCAATACCGTTACTGATAAAAGTCTTCTGCCCGTTCAGGACGTAATGATCCCCATCCTTAATAGCAGTAGTGGAAATCGCCTGTAGGTCGGAACCGGTATTAGGCTCCGTCATAGCAATGGCCAAGATTGTATCTCCGGAAGCACAGCCCGGCAGCCATTTGCGTTTCTGCTCCTCGGTCCCGTAGGAGGCCAAATAGGGAGCAATAATGTCGCTATGGAGGCCAAAACCCACATTAATAGCAGCCCGGGCAGTTTCCTGGTTGATGATGATGGAGTACTCAAAACTTCCTCCGGGACCGCCGTATTCTTCCTCCAGCCAGGGACACAGGTATCCCTGTTCCCCAAGTTTTTTCCAGATGCCGCGGGGAGTTTCTCCTTTCTTTTCCCATTCATCATATTGGGGCAGTATTTCCTTTTCGATAAACCTGCGGAAAGATTGGCGGAATATTTCGTGCTCCTCGGTAAAAAACTCCACCGGTTTCACCACCTTAGCTGTTAATCAATCCTCTCAATAATTGTGGCATTAGCCATGCCATGACCTTCACACATGGTCTGGAGACCGTAACGCCCGCCGGTCCTTTCTAATTCATGCATCATGGTGGTCATCAACCGTGCTCCGCTGGCTCCCAACGGATGCCCCAAAGCAATGGCACCGCCGTTAGGGTTGACCTTAGCCGGGTCTGCTCCCAGGTCCTTCATCCAGGCCAAGACCACCGGGGCAAAGGCTTCGTTAACCTCAAAGTCATCAATATCTTCCATCTTTAATCCTGTTTTGGCCAGTACTTTTTCCGTAGCCGGAATAGGACCGGTAAGCATTAAAGTAGGATCAGAACCCACTACTGACCGTCCAATTACCCGGAAACGGGGTTTTACTCCCAACTGCTTGGCCATTTCCCCGGACATCAAAAGCACTGCTGCTGCTCCGTCGCTAATCTGACTGGACACACCTGCGGTAATGACCCCATCCTCTTTGAAAGCAGGCTTTAACCCGGCCAGTTTTTCCAAAGAAGTATCGGGACGAGGGCCTTCATCTTGATCGAAAACTGTGGTACTTCCGTCAGGTAAGGTGACTTCAATAGGCATTATTTCCCGCCGGAAGCGACCTTCCTGCTGGGCCTGAATAGCCCGGCGGTGACTTTCCAGGGCAAACTCTTCCAGTTGGCTACGGCTGAAACCCCACTTCTCCGCAATTCTTTCGGCAGATAACCCCTGGTTGATTATTTCATAACGAGAAGTCAATGCCTCACTAAAAGTTGTGTCTTTAAAATTAGACCCCATAGGCACTCTGGTCATATGCTCTATCCCGGCTGCTACCACCACGTCCATGTCACCGCTGATAATGGCTTGAGCTGCAAAGTGGATAGCCTGCTGGCTGGAACCGCATTGCCGGTCAATCGTCACTCCCGGCACATGGATGGGATAATCGGCAATCAAGGCTGCCACCCGGCCAACACAAAAACCCTGCTCCCCAACTTGGGAAACACAACCCATAATTACGTCCTCTACCAGATGGGCCTCAATACCGGCTCTTTTTACTACTTCCTTCAGGACCAATGCGGCTAAATCTTCAGCACGGATATTGCTCAGCATACCTTTCCGGCGTCCTACCGGAGTCCTGACTGCTTCCACAATAACTGCTTCCCTCATCAAAAGAACCTCCTTTTACATAGTGTAAATATTCTTTCTTTTCTATTTATTCAAGCAAAGTTCATGCCACCGGTTTAAAGCCTTAACAAATGGCCTACTTCCCCAAAAAAACTGTCCGGTACTGTACACTTGACAACAACAGTTGTCTCAAGTTGTTGACAAGTGGCCAATCGGTGTCATTCGGTGGACTGAATTGGAGCCAACACCTGTTGTCTACATTCATCTTCAATACTATAATAGATACAGTCTTTATTTCAGGGGCATCTTTAGCATCGGAGGTTAGATCATTGTCTATGAAGCGTCGCTATTTACTGGGTCATCTGGCCGTATTAGTCTGTATACTCATCTGGGGATTGACCTTTGTATCTACCAAAGTATTATTAGAAGATCTTACTCCCCTGGAAATTCTCTTTTCCCGTTTTATCCTGGGCTACGTGACCCTTTTAATCATCTACCCTCGCCGCTTGAAGACTAATAGTTTAAAAGAAGAACTTTTCTTGATGGCTGCAGGCGTCACCGGCGTAACCCTTTACTTTTTACTGGAAAATATTGCGCTGACTTATACCTTTGCCTCCAACGTGGGAGTACTGGTGGCTACTGCACCTTTGTTTACCGCTATATTGGCCCACTTCCTGCTGCAAGGCGAAAGACTCTATGGCCGGTTTGTGGTAGGCTTTATCATTGCCTTCACCGGAATATCCTTAATCGCCTTTAACGGCAGCTTTGTTTTAAAACTCAATCCTTTAGGTGACTTTTTGGCCACTTCAGCCGCAGCAGTTTGGGCAGTATACTCAGTGATCATGCGGAAAATCAGTGAGTTCGGCCATAACAACATCGGCTGTACCCGAAAAGTATTTATGTACGGGTTGATTTTTATGCTGCCCGCTTTTTTCTTTTTGGAGTATCAAGTTGAATTCAGCCGGTTTGCCAAGCCAACTAATCTGCTCAACATTTTATTCCTGGGTTTAGGGGCCTCAGCCTTGTGCTTTGCCTGCTGGAACTGGGCAGTAGGGATTTTAGGTCCTGTAAAAACCAGTTTTTATATTTACGCCCAACCGGTCGTAACGGTAGTGGCTTCCGCCCTGATTCTCCGGGAAAATATCACTCTCATTGCCGGTGCCGGCACCCTACTTACTTTAGCAGGGCTCTATATTTCTGAGCAAAAGCCAAAGGAGAAACCGGACACAACCCTTCAGAATCACAAACCCAGGTCGGCTTCCAAATGACCTGGGTTATATTCCATAGGTTAAGCTATAGTTATGATCCTGGAGCAAAGCCTGCTCAGTAATGGTTGCTCATGGCTGATCACCAGTACCCCTAATTTTCGCTTCTCCACTTGTTGCAAGATCACCTGCCAAATCTGGGCCTGGGTGATAGGATCCAACATAGTGGTGATTTCGTCAGCAATGAGAAACCTGGTTTCCGGCCCTAAAGCCCGGGCCAGGCAAAACCGCTGCAACTCTCCTCCCGACAGTTCATTGGGCCAGCGATTAAGCCAATCGGGTTCAATCCCCAAAGCTTTCATTAGCTCCTCATCAATAGGGCCTCTTTCATTTAGAACTTTTTTCATTTGCCAGCGAGGATTTACCGCCTTTTCCGGGTGCTGCCAGACCAGTTGAACGGGGTTGTATCCTTTAGTAGGCAGTGGTTTGCCATTTAGCTTGACCTGGCCCCGGTGGGGACGCTTGTAACCGGCCAGGATTTGGGCCAGGGTGGTTTTGCCGCAACCGCTAGGGCCGCTCAGCCCCAACACCTCGCCGGCATGGAGCTTTAAATGAACATTATCTAAGATCCAGGAGTTTTTATTATAGCGAAAACTTATGCCGTCAGCCTCAAGAAGCATATAAACACCTCACCATGCCGCCTCTTAAGTACCGCATTACAGGTCGCCCTTGGCCACATGCTTTCTCTACCCGGTGGCAGCGAGGTGCAAACAGACATCCGGAAGGCAGTGCTTCCGGGTGAGGTTGATAGCCCGCCATGGGTTTAAAACCGTTTTGGGGCAATGCCTGCCACAAAGCCCGGCTATAAGGATGGCGCAAGGCTTCTCCATCTCCGATAAAATCTTCCTTCGGTGCTATTTCCACGGTAGTACCTGCATAGAAGACAGCAATCCGATCAGCGACGGTTAAAGCTCCTTCCAAGTCATGGGTAATGAATATGACTCCTCGTCCTTGATCGGCCAATTCCCTAAAATGAGCCAATGTCTCCCGGACAACCTCATCATGGAGTCCCGGTGTGGGTTCATCAGCAATAATCAACTGGGCATCACCGGTAACTGCTGTAGCCACCAGAACACGCCGGGCCATGCCTCCGGAGAGCTGGAAGGGAAAAAGACGTCCCACTTCTTCTTTGAGCCGGTAACGGCTCAAAACTTCCTTAATATTAACCTCCTTATCCCTGCCTTTCCCGCCGGAAACCAGCTGATGCTTGACCCGCATCAGGGGATCCAGGAAGTTCACCGATTGAGGGATCAAAGCGATTTCTTTACCCCGGA
>JAAYOX010000259.1 GCA_012520135.1 Clostridia bacterium | reverse complement strand
CGCAAATAATAGTACCGTCCCTGTTGCTACTTTGACATATAGCACAAGGATCAAGTTCTGTAAGATCACCGCAGACAGAACAATACCGCACCTTTTCTTTGGCCTCAATAATGGCTTCCGCCAAAGCTCGGGCCTCCTCGTTACTAATGGACAGCAGGTGAAAAGCTAATCGTTGAGCTGATTTAGGGCCGATACCGGGAAGTTTATTTAATTCTGCAATCAAGTTAGCTACCGGTTTGGCGTAATACAACATGGTCTAATTAAAACAAACCGGGGATCTTTAAATTACCGGTAATTTTACTCATTTCATTGGCGGCCATTTCCTGAGCTTTCCGCAAAGCCTCATTGACGGCTGCCAAAACCAAATCTTCCAGCATTTCTACATCATCGGGATCAACTGCATCGGGGCTAATCTTGATTGAAACTACTTCCTGCTTCCCGTTAGCCACTACCTCTACTACTCCACCGCCGGCAGTAGCACTGACGGTTTTGTTCGCCAATTCTTCCTGGAGTTTAGCCATATCAGCCTGCATCTTCTGGACTTGTTTCATCATTTTGCCCATGTTACCCATTCCCATTTAAAAGACCTCCTTTTCTTCGTCAATAATATCTACCAATTCGCCACCAAAAATTTCAATGGCTTTATTGATGATCTCGCTTTCCGCTTGAATTTGTTCATCCACCGCTTCATTTTGTAGCCTGCATTGAAGAGATAGAGAGCAACAGAAAAACTCCCTTAGCACCTGTTCTACTTTCTGCTTCACCTGGGGCTCTTCCATCCGTTCCCTATGAAAACGATGATCCGGTGAAAATTCACAGATGAGAGTAGTGCCATTCAGAGCAGCTACTTCTGCCTCCCTGAGAAAAGCCTCGTAACTGGCGTGGGCTTTTTTCCGGAGCACTTCCAAAAAAGCAGTCCAACGTTTTCGGATAGTTTCTAAATCAACCTGACTACCGCCGGCATCCACGGGCTGTTCATTAACCTGTTTCGGGGAACCGGCAGACCTGACCGGCCTCACCACAGCCGCCCCCGGCTCCTTCACTGCCGTAGGTTTGGGAATCGTTTCTGCCAACTTGGCTCTCCCTGCTGGAGGGAGTCCTGTCGCCGGAACCGGCCTTTGGGGTATCCGGAAAGGGATGCCGGTTTCGAGTCCGGCTTCGCTGATTGTAGTACCTTGTTCGAATACCTCTACTAAGTTAATTATCCCCAATTCCACTAGAATCCTGGCTTGACCGGACCATTTAATTTCACTTTCAGTCTTATTTAGAATACGGAGCACAGCCTGTAACTGTGCTTGGGAAATTCCCTTGGCTGCTTCCTTCAACCGCTCTCTGATTTCGGGGGCCGCCGCTACAATCTCCTCTGCCTTTCCTCCCAGACCGGTCAAAAGTAGATTCCGGTAAAACAAAGTCAGGTCACTGACAAATTGTTTCAGTTCCCGTCCCTCACTTAAGAACCGGTCAAACAATAGCAAGCAGCCACCTATATCCCCGGCAGAAGCGGTCTCATGAAACTCCAGTAAAACTTCATCTTCCACCGCACCCAGCAGGGCCGCTACTTCCTGCAGAGTAACTTCTTTAGCTCCGCCTGCCAAGCACTGGTCCAACAGTCCCAAGGCATCGCGAAGACCCCCTTGAGCCTGCCTGGCAATTAAATACAGTGCTTCTTCCTCTACCGTTGCCCCCGCCAGTTCAGCTACTTCCCGGAGTCTCGCCAAAATAACATCTACTGCAATCTGCCGGAAATCGAAACGTTGACACCGGGAGAGGATGGTAGGGGGAATCTTCCTGGGGTCCGTAGTAGCCAGAATAAAGACCACATGCCCGGGCGGTTCCTCCAAAGTCTTCAACAGGGCATTAAAGGCTTCCGTAGTAAGCATATGTACTTCATCTATAATATAAACTTTATATGGGCCTTCCACGGGACTGAGGTTTACCTTTTCCCGCAGATCCCGGATTTCATCGATACCACGGTTGGAAGCTGCGTCAATCTCCAATACATCCATCGAGCTCCCATCGGTGATGCGACGGCAACCGGGGCACTCGTTACACGGCTCTCCATCCTGACTATTGGGGCAGTTCACCGCCTTAGCAAGTACTTTAGCGGTACTGGTCTTGCCCGTACCCCGAGGGCCGCAGAACAGGTACGCATGGCTGATACGATTAGAGGCCAATGCATTTTTTAACGTTCTGCTAATATGATCCTGGCCTTTGATCTCCTGAAAAGTTTGGGGTCTGTGTTGTCTGTATAAAGCAATATAGCTCATGGTGCCACCTCAAAAGGTAATTCTCCAATAAAACCCCTGTTTCCTGTTTTGAATTATATACAAAATAAGATTATCGGGAAATACCCAATAATCCTATTGATTAGCCTTCTATGATTAAGATTAAAAGCCGTGCACCTACCGTTGAATTACATTTCCAAGCGTTACTCCGGCAGTTAACTCTGGCCAGGCGACCCTGGGGCACACGGAAGTTTTCACTTACCGCTGCTTCCTTCCGGACCTGACGGGGTTCATGAATTTCCGTTGCACAGGACCCAGCCTTCACCGCCACTTACCGGAGGCAGACCTCACAAATGTAACCCGAAGGCAGGAATTCAACCCCGCTATAGCGGATTGCGGGTTACAGAGCACCGCTACCTCTCCGTCTAGCACGGCAAAATTCAAACCAAATAAAAATGGCGGAGAGAGAGGGATTTGAACCCTCGAGACAGGTTTGTTGCCCGTCTACTCGATTTCCAGTCGAGCGCCTTCAGCCAAGCTCAGCCATCTCTCCGCGTCATAACTATAAATGAAGTTGAAAAACACTACGAAGTATATTGTACAACAAAATCTCCGGTTTGTCACCAGGAAAATGTTAACCTTTTGGATTTATTCCCGGCTTTAATATTATACACACTTTGATGCCTTTTGTCATTACTTAATTGCAGATGGTTAGAACTATCTCTGCTTGTTGACAGTCTCATCTATCTTTCCTCTTTGTAAAGTGAAATATACCTGGTTTTACAATTTATACACAGATACTTGCCCGTAAAGAAACTCCGGCACCACAGCTTTAAGAAAGACCCCGTCATCACGATAATCTACAGTTTGGACTTGGCCTTCCTCAAATATCCTTCCCAGCAGTTGTCCTTCCTCATGGGGTAAAAGCAATTCTACTTCCCGGTTGGTGCTACCTGCTAAAGCGGCCAAAGCCTCCAACAAGTCCCGGATCCCTGCCCCGGTTTTAGCGGATACCCCTACGGTCTGGTGATGAGGGTGGTTGAACAAGGGAATACCTTCCGGTAGCAAATCAATCTTGTTTAAAACAATAATAGCAGGTTTATCCAGCACCTTTAACTCCCTTAACACCTTTTCCACCGCTTTGATCTGTTCTTCAAAATGCTGGTTAGAAGCGTCAACTACATGGAGCAAAACATCCGCTTCCTGAACTTCCTCCAAAGTGGCCTTGAAAGCGGACACCAATTGATGAGGCAGTTTCTGAATAAAGCCTACCGTATCTGCAATCAATATTTTTTGCCCGTTGGGCAGCAGAATACTCCTGACCGTTGAATCTAATGTGGCAAAAAGTTGATCCGTGCCCGAATCTTCCTGTGCCCAATCTACCTTTTCCGGCCCGGCAATCTCCAACAGTTTGTAGCGCAGAGTAGACTTACCGGCGTTGGTATAACCCACCAAGGTAACTAAAGGAAAATCCCGTTTCCCTTTCGTTACTTTGCGCTGTTTGCCTACTTGGGCCAACTGCTTTTTTAAGTCTACGATTCTCTTCTGGATATGCCTCCGATCCTGCTCCAGCTTGGTTTCCCCCGGGCCCCTGGTGCCTATCCCTCCGGCCAGTCGAGACATTTCGGTACCATGACCCACTAGCCGGGGAAGCAGGTATTCCAACTGGGCCAATTCTACCTGAATTTTCCCTTCCCGGGAACGGGCTCTCTGAGCAAAAATATCCAGAATCAGGCCCGTTCGATCTAACACTTTGCATCCTAAAATCCTCTCCAGGTTCCGCAGCTGTGTACCTGATAACTCGGTATCCATCACCACCAGCTTAATCCCCTGGGCCTGGATCAACAGTGCCAGTTCTTCCGCTAACCCTTTGCCAATATATAAAGCCTGATCCTGTCTTTCTCTTTTTTGCAAAAACTCCCGGAGGACTATCGCTCCTGCCGCCTCCGCCAACTCTTTTAACTCCGCCAGGGATTCCTTAGCTCCTAACTCTCCCCAAGGCTGCTTCCGCAACTCCACTCCTACGACGATGGCCTTTTCCGGTCCTTCCTCTTCCTCCGGACCATCTTCCTTGGCCAATGCCTTTTCTACTTCCTCCACATAATCCATAAAAGGAAATGCCATAGCTTGATGGACAGTGAAAGGCCCTAATTGGAGACAGTCCTCCCCGGAAGCTTCCGGGTGAATGAAGCCTACCCATAAATCCCGGCAGCGGCCTTCCTTAACTCCAATGGCAACCATGCAGTCAAACCTCATCAGGTTTAAGGCGGCCACATCTACGGAAGATAAATGGCCGGAACCGCCGGGATGGGTATGAATCAGGCGCAGTTTACTGAGCCGCTTCAGACCCCGGCGGCGGCTTAACTCCGGTAACGATACTTTGGCCTGATCCCCTAAAGCCACCCCTTCCACTTGGCCTTTCCGGTTAAGGTATACCGCCACTTCATAATTGAGTTTATCCGTTAAAGAAACCAGAATATCTACCATTTCCGGGGAAACCAGTTGCCCCGCCTCGACCTGGTAATCATACAGGGCCTCCAACTGCTGACGGTAAAAAGCCTTGACCCCGCTTAAATCACCATAAACGGTTTTCTCGATGCTGCTTCACCCCTTTATAATAACTCATAGCTTGAAGAGATAACCGGCAAATTTAAACTGCCTAATACCCGTTCCAGGAGTACCCCCTCCCGCTCAGGATACTGGCTGCCATAACTGGCCCGAATAGCAGTGGTAATAAACTGGACCCCCCGGTCCATAGCCATGGGAATACTGTCTCCCTGGAGCAGACTCCCTACCAGGACGCTGGTAAAGGTATCCCCGGCACCGGGGTAATGAGTAGGAATATAAACGCAAGTGACTTTCCAAAAGCGCCCGTCCTCCCGATTGTAAGCGATAACGCTGGTTTTATGCTTGGGCCGGCTTTTCCCTCGATAGGGAACACTGGTAATGATGGGCACTTTAGGACCCATGTCAGCCAGACGCATTAACCACTCTTTCATTTCCTCTAAAGTAACATCCGTCCGGTAAGGCTCATTCAACAAGTAAGCGGCCTCTGTAAAATTAGGGGTAATAATATCTGCTTTAGACACCAAGCCCCGCATCTCACGTACCATTTCCTCATCCATGGTACTGTACAAGCGCCCGTTATCTCCCACGGCCGGATCCACCACAATTAAAGGCTCATTGCCGGAGCAGTTATCAATAAACCGGGAGATAATCTTCACCTGACGGGGAGAACCTAAAAAGCCGCTGTAAATACAGTCGAATTCAATATTGAGCTCTTCCCAGTGAGCCACGGTTTCTTCCATAAACTGAGTCAAATCTACGAAGCTATATCCCTCAAATCCTCCCGTATGGGTGGACAGGACTGCCGTAGGCATACTGCAAACCTGTAT
>JAAYOX010000258.1 GCA_012520135.1 Clostridia bacterium | reverse complement strand
TTTTAGGTAGGTTTGTGATCGAAACTGCCATTGTTTTTGGATGTGCAAATATAGTATTACTTATACTCCTCATTAAACAAAAAAAGCTGTTAAAAGATGCTGAATTAATTTGGGATAATCCCATCTTAACGGTGCCATTAGCGGTTATTTCTACTGAAAACGGCCAAGAAAGGAGTGTTGCCGAACAAACGGTATTATCCGGATTTGGTATTCTTTTAGGCAATAAAATTTATAAATGGGGCACTGATGGTATAAATGGGGTCAGACTTTCTTCGGTTGTCATTGAAAAGGCCCATATGCAGTTGACCTTCGGTGACGGCACTAAGACCGTAAGGGTACGCCTGCTCCATGGTATGGTGGATGAGCAGGAAGTATTTGAAGTAAAGGAAAGACTATGGCGGGAAACCGGTGTAACAGCCAAGGTGAGTGGCTGGTAATGAAGTGGATGAAAAATTTAATTTAAGGGGAGGAAGAAAGTGGTGAAAAAGAGGCTTTTGAGTGTAATGCTTTGTTTGGTTTTGGTTATGACAATGTTTCCTTTTGGTGCAGCGACGGGGAATGGCGATCTTACAGCAGAAGATAACGATAAGAAGATCTCGGTTTCTGAGGCTGTATACGAAGAACAGGTTATTGAAGATGTACCGCCGGTGCCCGTTCCAACCCCGGCAGGTGTAAATAGGATGCAAATTATGGCAACAGAAGACGATGGTGAGGGCCCGCCAACATATGGAGTGTCCGACATAAAAACATCATACGAGTTTGCGGAGGTAACAGGATTCTTCGGAGTGCATGTTCCGGCGGAAGGTGAAGAGGAGGAATATGATACCTATTGCGATGTGGGTTTTACTCCAATTATTAGAGAAGGTCAAAGTCCTTTTTACATAGCTAAAGGTTTATATGGACAGGAAGCAGTGTTTACCATAAGAGAAAGTGATATATATGAGAGAGCAACTGTTAACCCGGAGGACATCTATATTGAAAAGCCTGATCTGGTACAAGCAGGTGAACCGCGCATCGTTTATGAAGAGAATGACTATTGGTTTTATTATATTGTTTTCGAGGTGGATTTCTATTCCATAAAGAATCCTGATGAGTTGATTGGGACATTATTTACCCGGGTACAGGTATATGATTCACCTTATCTTTGTATTGAAGTTGATTATGAAGGGCAAATTAGCTTATACGATGACTTTGATAGATATTGGGCATCATTCCTTGATGGAGATATCTGGAATGCAACAGTGGATGTAAAAATTGTTCGCGAAACCGCTGGAGGCACTGGTACAGAGCCGGTGGCAGGGGTTGATACCAACATCTATTTTTATTGGGGGACGAATAGTAATGAGCCCCGTTGTTTTTTTAAGCCCACAGATTTCACAGATTTCTGGGAAAGAACCGGTACTGAGGGGATAGCCACATTCATAACAGGCAGCGGGGGTTTTCTCATTGAGCGAGAGATAGGTGTTGCTGCACCGGCCCTTTACGGCGAACTTATTAAAGATTTCGTTAAAACGGATCTGTACCAATATTATACCTATCCCGATTTGAAGGATTTTAAAGGTATTATTGAAGTTAAAGT
>JAAYOX010000257.1 GCA_012520135.1 Clostridia bacterium | reverse complement strand
TGCAGTTCTGCTGGGTATGGTAGGTTTTGAATTTTTAACGGAGTCGGTGCAACGATTATTTAGACCGGAAGTGGTAGAATACAGTTTCTCGGTAATGATAGTTCTATTGGCTTCGGCAGTACTTAAAGAATGGCTGTATCATTTTGCCAAAGAAATTGGGGAAAGAATTGATTCCGCCGCTATTATCGGAGATGCTTGGCACCATCGTACCGATGCCATAGCTTCTCTGGGCATTGGCGTTGGACTGCTTGGGGTGCTACTGGGTTATCCCAAAATTGATGCTTGGCTTGGACTGGTGGTTTCCGGTCTGATTATCTATACTGCCTATGAGATTGGCCGGGAAGGAGTGGGCAAACTGATGGGGGAGAGGCCTTCCGATGAATTGGTGGAAGCCATTACCGTTTGTGCTTTGGAAGTGGAAGGGGTTCTGGGAATCCATTGTATTGAACTCCATGAATATGGCATCCAGAAATATCTGACGGCCCATGTCGAAGTTGCCCCTGATTTGGATGTAGTCCGGGCCCACGAATTATGCAATATAGTAGAGAAAAAAGTAAGTAAGGAACTGGGAGCTGAAATACTAATTCATATTGAGCCTGCCGAATGAAGAGGGAATTTTAGGATTTTCGCATCTTCACAAATTGCCGTAAGGATTCAATTATTTCCGGATACTCCTTGGCAAAGGCAACAAATAGGCAAATACAATCCAGGGTTTCATTGCTCAGGCTATGCTCTATTTTTTCTGTGTCTTTAAGCAGGTTTTCTTTCACTCCTAACAGTTGAAAAAAGTTTTCTAAAGTCTGATGCCTTTCTAACAGTTTTGCTCCCATGTTCCGGCCCCGGCCGGTTAATTCGATGGCCCCATATTTTTCGTAGTTAATGTATTTGGCTTCCGCCAAACGCTGAACCATTTTGGTTGCCGAAGGGGGCTGTACATTCAAGGCCAGGGCCAGGTCGTTGAGACGAATAGGTTTTTGTCCTTCCGATAACCGGAAGATCATTTCCAAATAGTCTTCCATACTGGGTGTAAGGTCATGGTTATTTTGACTCCGGAGAGCATATCCCCGTACTGTATGGAAATCTTGTCTTTTGTTCATCTGCTCCTCCTTGGTTATTTTATCTCAGTTTTCTGCTACAGTGAACATGAATGCTTAGCTTATCATTTATACTATACATATTCAGCGTAAAGTTGATTTTTACCGTTTTCTTAAGGAGAATGGCTATGGTGGTTTTTAAGACTCCTCATTCCGGCCGGATGCCCGGAGCATTTTACTGGATTATGGGCTTATCCTTGTTAGTTACCGGAGGGCCGGTTGTACTGCTCCTGTTTATTAAAGCCCACCCGGTAAAGTATATCAATATGTTTGTTTTAATGCCGGTTTTTTTGGGAATGGTCTGGCTGATATGGTATTACCAGCGCTCTTTTAACAGGCTCAGCTATGAGTTGACCGAAGCCGGTATTGTGATCAATTGGGGCAAAAGGCCACCGGTGATTCCTTATGAAGAGATAAAAGCCGTCTCCCCGGGAAAATTAAAAGGCGCCAATCGAATTCATGGGATCGAAATTGGAGGCTATCGTCAGGGGTTCTTTTCCGTCTACCGTCTGGGTAAGGGGCATTTTTATTCTGTTGGTGATCAGGTGGTGTTTATTCAAACGGAAGACAACCTGTATTGTATTACTCCCTTGGACCGGGACGCCTTTGTCAGTGCCCTTCAGGACAAATTGCGGCAACGAGAAGTTGCCTACTCGGAACAGGTTACCAAGCATCAGCGTAAACCCAAGGCCGGCTTCTTTCGTGATGGCTGGTCCATAGCCGGGATTGTCCTGGGCATCGGACTGATCCTGGGTATGGCCTTTATGATTTACTTGCTGATTCCCCGGCTGCCG
>JAAYOX010000256.1 GCA_012520135.1 Clostridia bacterium | reverse complement strand
TCTTCTTTAATGACATAGCAATTTACCGGTCCTACCGGAAACGGAGTGGGAATCTTCTTTTGGGCAAATGCCAATTTAGTATTTCTGATCATAATAATTACCTCACAATACTTTACCAAAATAGCCAAAATAATGAATGGTTATCCACTCATGGGCTAATTATACACGCCCTATAATTTTGTGTCCAGAGGAAGAAAGAAAGGTATTGACTCTATTTCAGAATTATTATAATATTATGCCAAAATTGCTAGACCGATCGTTCGGTCTAACGTGCAAAAGGAGGAAAAATCAAATGATGAAGGTCCCATTGAACCTCAGCACTATGTTGGAAAGGGCCGAAAAACTCTTCCCCAAAAAAGAAGTAGTATCGCGAACCTTGACCAAAATCCATCGCCTTACTTACAAAGAAATTGGGGAAAGAACCCGGCGCCTGGCCAGTGTCCTGGTAGAGCTTGGCGTCCAACCCGGCGACAAAGTGGCATCCTTCGCCTGGAACCAACACCGGCACCTGGAAGCCTATTTTGCGGTACCCGGCATAGGAGCGGTCTTGCACATGGTCAATATCCGCTTATCAGCGGAACATATTATTTACATTATCAATCATGCGGAAAACAAAGTCTTATTAATTGACGAGGACTTATTACCTATCATTGAAAAAGTAAAAGATCAGCTTACTACCGTCAAGCATTTCATCCTCATGACCGATCAAGAAGAATTACCCGAAAGCTCCATTCAACCTTTATACTCTTATGAGAAACTGCTGGCCTCCGGGGATCCCACTTTTGCATTCAGAAAAGACATCGATGAATATTCCCCCGCCGGGATGTGCTTTACTTCAGCCACTACAGGCAATCCTAAAGGCGTCGTTTATACCCACAGGGCACTTTTCTTACACAGCATGTGTTTAGGTTTAGTAGATACGCTGGCTCTTTCGGAAACCGACGTCAGCATGCCGGTGGTTCCTATGTTCCACGTCAACGCTTGGGGGATGCCCTATGCCGCTACCTGGTTTGGTGCCAAACAAGTTCTCCCGGGCCCCCAATTTACGCCAAAGATTCTGGCTGATCTAATCGAACAGGAGAAAGTCACCGTTACCGCCGGCGTTCCCACCATCTGGCTTGGCTTGCTGCAGGAAATAGAAAAAAGTAACAGGGATATGTCCAGCTTGCGTTCTGTCGTCTGTGGCGGTTCGGCTGCCCCCGTATCCTTGATTAAAGCTTATGAGGAAAAACACAAAATACCTTTCCTCCATGCCTATGGTATGACAGAAACCACTCCGGTAGTCACCGTCTCTCGCTTAAAGACATATCAAAATGATTTGCCCTTGGAAGAGAGGATGTTGATCAGGGCTAAACAAGGATTGCTGGTTCCCGGATTAGAAATGAGAGTAGTAGGAGATCAAGGAGATGTAGCTTGGGACGGCAAGGAAATGGGAGAACTCCTCCTCAAAGGTCCCTGGATTGCCGACGGTTATTACAAAGATGAGCGTACCGCTGAAAATTTCAGGGACGGTTGGCTCCATACCGGTGACATCGCTACTGTTGATGAAGAAGGTTTTGTCAAACTGGTAGACAGGACTAAAGACCTGATCAAGAGCGGCGGGGAATGGATCTCCTCTGTCGATTTGGAGAACGCATTAATGGCCCATGAGGCTGTTTTTGAGGCAGCCGTTGTGGCCGTACCCAGCGAGAAATGGGACGAAAGACCCGTAGCTTGTGTGGTATTAAAAGAAGGCTTTAAAGGTAAGGTTTCAGAAAAAGAATTAATTGACTTCTTAGCTCCCAAATTCGCTAAATGGTGGTTACCTGATGCCGTCGTCTTTATGGATGAAATTCCAAAGACTTCTGTCGGTAAAATGTTGAAGCGTGCCCTTCGTGACCAAATCAGAGATAAGGTAAAAGTCGGCTAATAATCTGCCCGTTCCCTTAACATCGATGATAGTTTATTAAATCCGTAAACAAGAGTCTCAGTAGAGTTTTACAATAATCTAGTGAGGCTCTTGTCTTTTCGGCAAAACAGGAAGTTGCCACCAATGCAAGGGGGAAAAGAAAATGGAGGACAAGAAGAGCAGGATTATAGAAGCAGCTGTACGGTTATTTAAAGAGCGGGGCTTTCACCAGGTCTCAGTCAGAAATATTATTAAGGAAGCGGCTGTTTCCAACGGATGTTTCTACCACTACTTCGCCACCAAAGATGAACTTCTGTTTTCCATCAACGATTTTATTATGGATTATGTAATCGAAAATGCCCAACAGGTACTAAACAGCAAACAAACACCGGTGGAAAAACTCCACGGCATCATTTCTACTTTCATAAGTACATTTTACGTGTACAACCGGGAAGTTGTAGTCATGTACCAAGAAAACCACTACTTGGCTCCGGAATATTACCAAAAAATGCGCCAAAAACGGGACCTATATTCCAAAATTGTGATGAGTGTATTGGATGAGGGAGTCAAGCTGAAAGAATTCAGGCCGTTGGAGCCCCTATCAATCGTAGCATTCATGATTTTCGGCATGGTTAACTGGACCTACACCTGGTATGATCCGGAAGGCCCTTTATCCATTGAAGAGATTACTGACCGTTATATTGATTTCATCTTCAATGCCATTCTGACAGAAGAAGCTAAACAAAATCCTCTATACCGGCCTTATTTTTTATAACCCTTCACCGCACTTCATCAAACCCCCACAATTTTGAGAACCTTGTCACAAACTAATTATTAGAAAGATATTTTAGAAATCTAGTACCTTATTAATAACTATTATTGACATTGCTTCTTTTCCATGGTATCATTTAGTAAACTATACCACTCGGGTATACAATGGAGGTTTCAATGCAATTAACTCAAGCAACAGATTATTCTTTTCGAGTTGTACTTTACCTGGCTGCTCTGGATCCGGGCGCTATCGTCTCCGCTAAAGATATCTCGACCCATGAAAATGTGCCCATGCGGTTTTTATTGAAGACCCTCCGGTCTTTAGTCAAAGCCGGCATCTTACGCTCTTATCGTGGCCCTGACGGAGGTTATGCCCTGGCTAAACAACCGGAAAACATTACTTTACGTGATGTAATCGAAGCGGTGGAAGGGCCTCTCTATATTAACCGCTGTTTTATCGACGAAGATTACTGTTCCAAGCACTGGACTTCTGCCTGCCCTGTCCACCGGGCATTGGGTGATGTTCAAAGGAAGCTGGTACAAGAACTGGATAAACACAACTTTGCCGATTTGCTGGCTCATAATCGCCAAGACCAAGGTAAAAATAGCGGTCGGCTGTTAGTATCGGTTTCTACTGGCTAAGCAGTTAAATACTTTTGTAAGAGGAAGGAGGGTAGTTTGCAATAATTATTTACCGTATTGGTATAAAATCCATCAACTTAAGGGGGGTTATTCATGAGTGAGCTAATCTTAGCTCGATGGCAATTCGGCCTTACCTCTGCTTACCACTTTTTATTTGTTCCTTTAACTCTCGGTTTATCGATGCTTGTGGCAATCATGGAAACTATTTACGTAAAATCAGGCAACGAAACATATAAGAAAATGGCCCAGTTTTGGGGCAAACTGTTTGTCATCAACTTTTCCATGGGAGTAGTGACCGGTATTGTAATGGTCTTTCAGTTTGGCATGAACTGGTCTGAATATTCCCGTTTTGTAGGCGACATTTTCGGAGTTCCTTTAGCTATTGAAGCCCTACTGGCTTTCTTTTTGGAATCAACTTTTCTGGGTATTTGGATTTTCGGTTGGGAGAAAGTCTCCAAAAAGGTGCATTTACTCAGTATCTGGCTGGTAGCCATCGCCAGCAACTTGTCTTCCCTATGGATTTTAACGGCTAACTCTTTTATGCAGAATCCCGTGGCTTACACCCTGACGGAAACCCGGGCGGAAATGACAAACTTTTTCGAACTGTTGACTAACCCCTATGTGTGGCATCAATTCCCTCATGTGGTGTTAGCCGGATTTACCACCGGAGCTTTCTTCGTTTTGGGGATCAGTGCTTACCACTTGCTAAAGAAAAAGGATTTGGAATTCTTCCGCAATTCCTTTAAGGTCGGTGCTGTTTTCGGTCTAATCAGTGTGCTGCTGGTGGCCGGCATCGGTCATAAGCAGGGCCAATTTCTGATTGAAACCCAACCAATGAAAATGGCCGCTGCCGAGGCTTTGTGGGAAACAGCGGATCCGGCACCCTTTGCAGTTGTGGCGGTGATTGATCAAGAAAATCAGGAGAACAAATGGGAAATCGCCCTCCCGGGGGTTACCAGTTTTCTGGCTTACAACAAGTTTGCCGGGGAAGTAAAAGGTCTCAAAGACTTACAGTTGGAACAGGAAGCAATGTATGGTCCCGGCTATTACCTGCCGCCTGTGAAAACCGTCTACTGGAGTTTCCGTTTCATGGTGGGAGCAGGTTCTTTAATGGTATTACTAGCGCTGTTTGCATTGGTCCGGGTAAGGTCCGGCAAGCCGGAAGCCGCTACCGGTTTCCTGAAAATACTGCCCTGGGCTATCGTTCTCCCCTACATTGCCAACATTTCCGGCTGGATTATGACGGAAATGGGACGGCAGCCCTGGATCGTCTACGGTCTCCAGAAAGTAGAGCAAGCTGTTTCGCCTAACGTTTCCGCGGGAGCGGTGCTGACTACTCTGATTGGTTTCACTTTAGTTTACGGACTTCTAGCGATAGCCGACGGTTATCTCCTGGTTAAATACGCCAAGCTGGGTCCCGTGGGAATCGACATTGACCAGGATCCGGCAGTACCGGGCGAGGAGGTGTCCTTATGGACTTAAATATTCTCTGGTTTCTGTTGGTAGGCGTCCTCTTTTCCGGCTTTTTCTTCCTGGAAGGCTTTGACTACGG
>JAAYOX010000255.1 GCA_012520135.1 Clostridia bacterium | reverse complement strand
TCACTTTCCAATGATCTTCTGTCAGTTCTTCTATTTCCTCAGTCTTTGCCAGAAACTCCGCCAATTCCTCATTCCACAAACCAGGATCAGTAATGAAACCGTCTTCATCCACTTCAATCTGTTGTCCTTTAAACTCAATGTATGCCACAGAAAAGCACCTCCTTAAATATTTCAAGTACCAGCAATTAGAATTCCTGCACGGTAACTGCTCCGGTGGAACATACTTCCACACAACTTTCACAACCCATGCAATCATCGCCGACTACTTCCGCTTTGCCATCTACCAATTCCAGAATACTTACCGGACAATTGTCTACACATTCTCCACAGCCGGTACACTTTTCGGCATCAATGGTTACCACAAACATACCTTTCACCTTCCTTGTGGTTGCAGCAAGCCTACCGGAGGAAGGCCTGCTGCACCCTCTAATTATTTCAGTTTAACGTAGGAAGTACCTAGATATAGAAATTCTACAATATCTTCCTTAGCCAGTTCTTTGACTACTGTATCGACTTCGCGTTTTTTCTCTCCCAAGGCATCTGCAATATCACGGCTTTTGGCCTTGTCTACTGTTTTCAAATAGTCCAGGACTCTTTCTCTTAAATCAGCCATTCATTCCACCCCCTTACCAACGGAATTGGGTGGTGGTACGGAAGGTAGGTACAGAGAAAATGAAGTCATCAATGTGTTTATCAGTAAATGGAATACCTGTCTTCTTAAAGAAATTCTCCCAACCGATCCGCTCAATCCACTCGCCGACACGTTCTCCCTTTCTGGCGTCTTTAATCCAGACCTCGACGATATTTCTCACTGCTTCTACAACTTCAGGCCAACGAGGTGGATTGTTCGGCAAGAAAGGAATTGCCAGCCTGGAGAAGGAAGGAGCGGTTCGAGCGTTGGAAACTTTTCCTCCTACCAAGATAGCGACTCCGTCGTTTACCGGGTCCAAAATCTCCATGGAGGGGCACATGGTGTAACAGTTACCGCAGTACATGCACCTTTCTTCATTAACCTTCACACTCTTATTCTTGGGATCCGGTCTAATCGCAGCTGTCGGACAAGCCGCAATAACGTTAGGAATCTCACAGGTTTTTGCCAGGTTTTCATGGTCAATCCTGGGCGGTGTCCGGTGTACACCCAGAATAGCGATATCGGAACAATGAACAGCGCCGCACATATTCAAACAGCAAGCCAGGGCCACTCTCAACTTAGCCGGGAGATCCATACCTGTAAAATGTTCATACAAGTCGTCCATTACTGCCTTAACAATACCGGAAGCATCAGTAGCAGGAGTATGACAATGGATCCAACCTTGAGTATGAACGATATTGCTCATGGAATTGCCGGTACCGCCAACTGGATATCCTTTTTCTTTTAACTCCGCTAACAGGGGCTCCAGGTTATCTTTGTTGGATACCAGGAATTCTACATTATGACGGCTGGTAAAACGCAAGTATCCATCGCAATAGCGGTCAGCAATTTCACAGATGGCCCTAATCCAATCAATACTCACCAACCTGGGAGAACCTACTCTGACACTGTAAAGCTCATCCCCGCTCTCTCCTACGTGCTTGAGTACACCCGGCTTCACTATTTCGTGATACTGCCATTTCCCGTAGTTTTCTTTAACAATCGGGGGTAGAAACTTTCTAAAATCTGGAGGTCCTATATCGGTTTGACCCATTACTTTTGCCATTGCTTTCACTCCTTTGGATTATAGTAATACCAAATTATTTGTTTTCCTCAAAATCTTCAGGCTGCCAGAAGATATACGGGTTGGCTCGAGGCTGGTAAACCATTTGAGGAACCGGCGGCAACCCAACACCACGTAAGAATTCACCCATACCTTTACGATAGATGAGTTCCCCAATCCGCTCTCTCATCTTGCCGTGCTCATCCCACCATTCCCAAATGCGATCCAGTAAATCCTTCAGTTCCTGATAAGGCGGCTCCATCTTCATGAAAGGTACGATGACCCAAGAAAGGAAAGCTGATTGGACGATGGTGGCTTTTCCGCCGATAAGGATACTGGCTCCTCTTTCCTTGCCAATTTTGACCGCTTTGGGCATTTTATTGATACAGTGCATACATCTGACACAATCTTCGCCTTTGAGATTCAGTTCTTGTTTTTCAGCATCATAGGTAATTGCTTTGGTAGGACAGAAGTCTGTTACTTCATCTCTGATATTCAGACCTGCATTAGCGTAGTTTTTGACTTCTTCCTGGTTAATAATTAGGTTATCTCTCCAGGTTCCAATAATGGAAAGGTCAGACCTGGCAATGGATGCCACACAGTCGTTGGGACAACCGGCAATTTTGATCTTGAACTTATAGGGCCACATGGGCCGGTGAATTTCATCCTGGTAGGTGTTGGTTATATCATGGCACAAATCCAAATTGTCAAAGCAAGCAAACTCGCAACGGGCCGGTCCAACGCAAGTACTGGGTGTTCTCAAGTCGGAGCCGGAACCGCCAAGGTCCCAACCCTGGGAACTTAACTCGTCAAAACAGGGCTGCAACTGCTCTGTCTGGGTACCTAACAAGATCATATCCCCTGTAGAACCGTGTAGGTTGGTAAGTCCGCTGCCTCTCTTTTCCCAAATATCACAAATTGATCTTAAAGCGTCAGTGGTATAAAACCAACCGCTGGGCTGGTTGACACGGATGGTGTGAAACTCGGTAACTCCCGGGAATTCCTCCGGCAGGTTGGTATAACGACCGATAACACCACCGCCGTAACCTCTAACACCAACAATACCCCCGTGTTTCCAGTGTCCCACCTTATCCTCGTAGGACCTTTCCATCAGCCCCAGCAAATCTGCAGCTGATTCATTTTTGGCAGCCGCCTTCTTAATCTCGGTGACAAAACTTGGCCATGGTCCCTTTTCCAGTTCATCCATCATCGGCGTCTTACGCTTTTCAGACATTTTTCCACCTCCATAAATATTAGACTAATTTGTACAACAACCAAACATAACTCTTTAAGTGCTCTTGATTCTCACCTCTTTTCTACCGGTAGTCCTACTGCAACCATTTTTTCTCTAAACTCATCTTCATACTCTTCGTAAGTATGAACATCCACTGGGTAATTCCAGGGGTTAACATGCCTAACAGCACGGCTGTTATTAGCCAAATTCCTGGTGGGGCTCATAAAGATACCCCCCATGTGCATTAGCTTACTGAAGGGAAAGTAAGCCATCAGGACACATACCAAGAACAAATGGATGTAAAACATAACGCCTATTCCTTCGGGCACTATGGGGCGAAAAGTTACCAAGCCCAAAGCCAGTTCCTTAATAGATGCTATATCGACTTTCGTCACGTATTTCATCAAAATGCCCGTAGTGGCAATTCCGCCAAGCAGGAAAAGCGGAAAGTAATCGCTTGCCAGGGAAATATATTTTACTCGAGCAATTACAACTCTTCGTAAGAAAAGGAAAGTTAGCGCCAGTACAATAAACACGTCAGTTAGATAGAAAGCTTGATATCCAAATCTAAACAGTCCGTCAAGACCTTCCAGCCACCCTACCAATACCGGCACCGGCTCAGTAAAATAACGTA
>JAAYOX010000254.1 GCA_012520135.1 Clostridia bacterium | reverse complement strand
CAGTAAGCCACCTGGGATAATTCCCATGAGTCTTATAATCCACCACCAGGTGAGCATATTCATGGACGATAGGTCCGTTTTCCCGGAAGATTGCCGGCATTTCTTCCTCATTCTCAATCCATTCCAAGGGAGACAGGATACGAATGGTACCCGCCCAATAAACCCCCATGGCATTTACGGCCGCATCCCAGCCAAAGCTTTTATTGAGGGTTTCTTTAGTGGGATAGATAAACACCGGCACCGGCTCCGCCGGAGTATAGTCCAGCATCTGATTGACAGCTTCATATGTGTCCTCCGCAGTATCCAATACCAGTCTGGCTACAGGAGCATCGACGGGCTGGTATCTAACCCGGAATCCGCTGCCATCCACCACATACCAATGATAAGTTTTAATTTCTAAACTTTTTTTCATTACGTCTCTTGCTAATCCATATAGATAGTTTTTGGTGGTAATGGGACTCTTTAAAGTGAAAAACAGCAAAAAAATGGCAGCTACCAAAAGGGCACCGGCCAAAATACGCCTACAGCTAGGCAACTTAAATTTGAACCCTGTTTTCATTGGAACCCCTCCCCCTGGGTTCTTGATTAACACTACTCGGTTTCTCCTTCCCATTATACTATAGACAGGCCTTAACTCTCCTTGGAAATATTTACGCTACGGTGTGCAACAGAAAAAGGCAGCGATAATACTGCCAGGTTGTAGGCAAAAGAAAAATCGATGTTAATCAGGGGGCTGAATTGGAGCCAAAATCAAAAGAGCGAAGGAGCCTGAGGGATAATGCCGACGGCATGAGCACCCCCGGGGTGCGATTTCGGAGACATTCTCAAGCGACTGAGCTCATCCCCAAACCGGGCTCCTCTGAAGCCCACGATTAACATCGATTTAGTCTCTAGCAGTTTGGTACAAACAAAGCAGCAATGCCGCTGTTGACAAATAATAAAAGGCCTGTAATGAATGGCCCAACGCCCGCCGCGCCATTCATTACAGGCCTTAAACGGTCTATATATGCTTACTTATCCCTATCAATGGCCTGCTTCAGTAGCAGGATCTCCCGCTCAATCTTCTTCTGCCGGTTAGTCAGCATCAGACTGTAGCCGAAGATAAACAACCAGACTAATGTATAAGCCGCCCAAACATATGTCATCTCTACCCCTCCTAATCCAGCCGCTCTCTCAGCGCACTCTTGATACTTTCCAATTCCTGCCGGCTGTTCTCAATATAAAGAGCCTTCTGCATCAGATAAAGATACAGGAAAGTAAAGGCAAAAACCGTCATAATCAAAGCGTGAAGCATCATGGGATGCAGTCCGCCACCGCTGGGACCGAAGACAACAGGATGGCTGAGCCGCCACAGATGAATGGAAAAGTAGACAATTGGAATATTACAAAAACCGATGATCCCAAAAACTGCACTTAAAGTCGCCTTCCGGTGAGTTTCCGCTACGGCACCCCTGACCAAAAAGTAAGCCAGGTAAATAAACCAAAGTACTAATGTACTGGTCAGCCTGGGTTCCCAAGTCCACCAGGTATTCCAGGCGCTTTTGCCCCAAATGGGTCCGGTCACCAGCACCAGGGTAGTAAACAGAACTCCGATTTCCCCGCTGGCCAAACCGAGCCGATCCCATTTGAGATCTTTAGTCCTTAAGTACATAATACTGGCTACCAGCACCACCAGAAAAGCTAAAGCCGCGTTCCAGGCCACACCCACATGAACATAAAAAATCTTTTGGACTTCACGCATTACCTTTTCCATGGGGGAATAAATGAAAATCCCGTAGATAGAGGCTAGCATGAGAAGACAAGTAATCCAGGCAATAATCCCGTGTACCGTTTTCTTTTTGGGTTCCAATTTTACACCTCCAAAACGTATTCAAATAGCAGGAAGGGTACGATCATGAAAATCAAATCGTAAACACCCAGCACCCGGATCCAACTCATCAGTTCCTTAATCTCCCCACCTGTCAAAACAATACCGGTGGCTTTCACGCTGGCAATCAATACGGGCACCAATATAGGGAAGAGAATCAAAGGCAACAACAGTTCGCTGCTGCGGGCATTGGCCGCCAGAGCCGCCAAAAAAGTGCCCACGGTTGCAAAGCCCAAGGTACCTAAGAAGATTACCAACACCAGCAAAAGCAGGGAACCTTGGACCCTGTAGTCAAAAAAGATAAAAAACAGGGGTAAAGCTACCAGTTCAATGAATCCCATTAAAAAAACGGTTCCCAACACTTTGCCAAAGTAGATAGAGGACCGGTCCAGAGGGGCCATAATCAAGCCCATCAGACAGTCCTGTTGTTTTTCGGAGACAAAAGCCCGGTTAAGCCCCAATATGCCGGAAAAAACAAAAGCAACCCAGACCATCCCCGGGAAAACCGCCTTTGTCAGTTCCCTGGTAGGCTGGAAGGCAAAGGCAAACACTACTACTACCATTATGGCAAAGATTAACATGGAACTGATGGTCTGCTTGGAGCGCCACTCCATCAGGAGATCTTTCCAAAAGATATGCCAGGCTTGGCGAAAAATCATGATGACATCCCTCCCACATGCTGCCGGTACAATGCTTTAAACTGGGAAGGATTCAGCCCGTCAGTCTTGGTTTCATAGACGATCCGGCCTTTATTGAGAATCAGTACCCGGTGGCTCAGTTCCAGACCCTGCTCATAATTATGGGTCACCATAAAGATGGTCCGATTATGACTTGCCAATCTGGCCAAGACACCGTTTAGAATATCAATAGCATGCTGGTCCAAACCGGTATAGGGCTCATCAAAAAACAGGATTGCCGGGTCATGGAGAATGGCCCTGGCAATAGATAGCCGCTGCTGCATGCCCCTGGAAAAAGTCCTTACCGGATCATGGAGCACATACTGCAAACCCACTTCCTTGAGCACCTCATCAATCCGTTTCGGCAAGTCAGGCACTTGGTAAAGTTTACCGTAGAAGGTGAGGTTTTCATAAGCGGACAAGCTGTCATATAAAAAAGTATTGTGGGAGATCATGCCCATTTTTTGACGGAGAGTTATTTCCGCATCTTTGGCGTCCTTCCCGTCAAGATAGACTTTGCCCTGAGACGGCTTAATAACTAAAGCCAAAGTCTTAAGAAGGGTAGTCTTCCCGGCACCGTTAGGGCCTAAAACGGTAACAAACTCTCCTTGCCCAATCTCCAAATTGATCTCCTTTAAAATCTGTCTGCCTGCGATTTCTTTGTAAACGTTTTCTGCCTTAATTATGGGAGCTGCCCCCCTCTATTCTGTAAACTGCTTAAGTTTCAGCCTGACTTCCAACAGTTTCTTTTTGTACACAGCCAACTGCTGCTCATAGTCCTCGTCACTGACAGTACCCTCTGAATGCTGCTGTTCCAATTCCACCAATTTCTGTTTTAAATATTTTTCCCGTACCAGGTACCGCTGGAACACTTCCTCTTCTCTCTCCAGGTCAGTTTTCGACTGCCGTCCCCGGCGCCGCTTTAACAGGTACCAAATCAGGACGCCTATGGGCACACCAACAACAATAATCATAAATAAATGGGCGTCAATACCGCTGAAGGGGGATTGTTCCCACAGTCGAATGTGGCCGGGATCATGAAAAGCTGGGCCAGTCTCCACACTGACAACGCCGGAATTATTACCGGAGGTTCCCGGAACCATATTGTCCGGAAGCACCATCATACTCAGGGCATCACCCTGTTCAAAGGCACCGGCGTAAATGTGAAGCTGGCTCTCTCCCATGGCCATGACACCTTGATCCTCTAACTGGTCACCGGTCACCCGCAATTGACCGGCCGGAGCCATAACAAAAAAGTTCGGTGTAGTATAGCTGAATTCCCTTTCCAGGAAAAAATGCGGGCTACCCTCAATTCCCGGTATTAGATAGTGAAAGTTAAGAGTGATTTCCCCTGAGGGAAACTCCTGCTCCAAAAACAACCGGCCTTCCTCTACTCGAGCAGTAGCCTCATCTACACCGGCTCCGTAATGAACATCAAAAGCATCCGGCGGAAGGGGAAAGCTAACCACACTACCGGCCCCGGTGAAGGCCTCACCCGGGTTCTCCAGTAAGTACTGTTCCGTGACATGAAGGTTACCCTCAGCCGTCAGGCTAAGATTAAGGTGATTAACTTTCACTTCCAACTCTGAAGCTGCTGCTTGTCCCCCTATGACCCACAGCAACAGCACCAGGATACCGGCTATTTTCGCAATTTTCCTCATTACCCCACCTCGATAGATTAACGCTCCTGTTCCTTTTTAGCTTGGCGTCGGATTTCCGCTAACTCTCTTTCCAATTCCTTTTCCAATTCTCTTTCTATATCACCGGTAGCGGCCGGTTGCCGGCGTTTGCCGGACACCCGGCTTTCCTCCTTCTGGAGTAATGCCACTGCCTCTGGCTGGTACGTTTGTTTTAACTCCCGGTAGTCATCTTCACTCATTTTGCCCATTTTATAGTCAAACTCAATTTCCGCCAAAGCGGTAAAAAGGGCCGTTTTGGTACTCTCCCCGGAATCCTCCGGTTCCCAGTCAAATTCAGGCGTATCTTCTTTTCTGAACAATGGGGAGCCGACCAAATATACTACCATAGCTAATAAAATCAACCCTGCAATAATGACAACTGGATCCATCCCTCACCCTCCTAGTATTCTCGAGAATATGTGCAGCAACCTAAGCCCGCTGATTTAACCGGGGGCCAAGCATACTTCCCCTGCCCGGCCAAACAGCAAAAATAGTTCCCAATACCAAGAGGTGACCTCCAATCCACATCCATGCCATCAGGGGATTCACATTTACCTTAAAGGTGGCCTCTTCTCCTCCTTTATCCCAGGTGGAAAGGATTACATAAAGGTCCTCTTTAAAACTTCCCAGGATACTGACTTCGGTGGAAGGCTGATCCCACTCGGCGTGGAAAATTTT